>CACXCV010000056.1 GCA_902766215.1 Oscillospiraceae bacterium | reverse complement strand
TGTCCTGCTGGTGGCTGTGATCGAACTGGCTATTGCGGCCAACCTGTGCATCCCGTATTACCTGAAACAGGAGCTGCCTTTTGTAGGACCGATCCTAATCTCCACGATCCAGCTGGGCGCCACGGTGGACTATGCCATCCTGATGACTACACGCTATAAGGGTGAGCGCATCGGCGGCGCAGATAAGAAGAGCGCAGTTATCACGGCCCTGCGCAGCTCGGCGCCATCGATCATCGTCAGCGGCCTGGGCCTGTTTGCCGCCACGTTTGGCGTGGCTGTGTATTCCAACATCGACATCGTTGGTTCGATGTGCATGCTGATGGCCCGCGGCGCGCTGATCAGCGTGGTGATGGTGCTGTTCGTTCTGCCGGCCCTGCTGATCCTCTGCGACGGCCTGGTGTGCAGAACCACGTTGGGTATGCGCCGGATTACGAAACAACAAGCGCATTCGATCAATCAGTAAGATAGTCAGGAGGCAATACTATGAAAAAGAATCGTGTGATTGCGCTGGCTCTGTGCGGCGCACTGGTTTGCGGCATTGGCGGCACGGCGGCTGTGACGAGCTTTGCCGCCGCCGGCAGCGACAAGGCGGAGACGACTGAAGCGGTTGTCACGGCAGCCCCGACGGATGCGGCGCAGAGCCGCAGCGAAACGGTGTATGTCATTGCCAACGCGGACGGCAGCGCCAAAAAGGTGATTGTCAGCGACCGCTTTGAAAACGCCACGCGCGACCAGGCGCAGACAGCCATGGCCGGCCTGAGCGACGTGGAAAACGTGAAGGGTGATGACTGCTGGCAGGGCACGACGGACAAGGAACTGCCGGTGCAGATGCACATCTCCTATACCCTCGACGGCAAGGCCGTCACGGCCGAGGAGCTGGCGGGCCAGAGCGGCCACGTAGTGATCCGCTATGACTATGAGAACCGGCAGACGGCCCTGGCGATGGTGGACGGCAGACAGGAGACGCTCTATGTCCCCTTTGCTGTGCTGACAGGCACCGTGCTGGACAGCGACCGCTTCAGCCATGTAGAGGTGACCAACGGCAAACTGGTAAACGATGGCAACCACATGGCGGTGGTGGGCCTGTCCTTCCCGGGCCTGCAGGAAAACCTGGCCCTGGATACGGACAGACTGGAAATCCCCAGCTATGTGGAGATTGAGGCCGACGTAACCGACTTCCAGCTGGAAACCACGCTGAGTGTGGTCAGCAGCAGCGTGTGGAGCAGCCTGGACAAGGAACAGCTGGACGAGCTGGATCTGGGCAGCCTGGGCGACGATCTTGACAAGCTGACCGACGCCATGGATCAGCTGATGGACGGCTCCGCCGCGCTGTACGACGGGCTGGACACGCTGCTGACCAAGTCCGGCGAGCTGTCGGGCGGCGTGACGCAGCTGGCCGACGGCCTGAATCAGCTGACTGCCAACAATGCAACGCTGAACGGCGGCGCCAAGCAGGTGTTCGACTCACTGCTGGCCATGGCCAACACGCAGATTGCCGCGGCGGGGCTGGACGTACCGCAGCTGACCATTGACAACTATGCTGCCGTGCTTGACGGCGTGCTGAGCCAGCTGGGTGGCGCCGGGGACTATGCCGAGGGCGTGGCTCGCGAAAAGGTAGAGCAGGCTGTCCGCGCCCAGAAGGACAAGGTCCGCGACGCGGTGATTCAGGCGGTGCAGCCCGAGGTGACGGCCAAGGTGACCGAGGCTGTGCAGGAGGTTGTCTGGCAGAAGGTGCTGGCCGCTGCGGGCCTGACCCAGGAAACCTATGACGCCGGCGTGGCCGCCGGGATGATTTCTGCCACGCAGCAGGCGCAGCTGAAGGCGGCGCTGGAGCAGCAGATGGCCAGCGAGGCCGTTCAGCAGCAGATTGAAAAGACAACGGCCGACCAGATGGCATCCAATGAGGTGAGCCAGCTGGTGGAGGCCAAGACGGAAGAGCAGATTCAGCTGCTGATCGAGCAGCAGATGGCCTCTGCCGAGGTGCAGCAGCAGATCGGCACGGCCAAGGAACAGGCTTCAGCTGGTGCAGCCAGCCTGAAGAGCCTGAAGGGCCAGCTGGACAGCTATCGTACCTTCTACAACGGGCTGGCGGCCTATACCGCCGGTGTGGCTTCGGCCCGCGACGGCGCGGTGACCCTGCAGGACAACATGCCGGCCCTGATCGACGGCGTGACGCAGCTGCGCGACGGCGCCATGGCGCTTTCTGACGGCATGAAGCAGTTCAACGAGGAAGGAGTGCAGAAGCTGGTCGAGGCTTTTGGCGGGGACCTGAGCACGCTGGCATCCCGGCTGCGCGCCACGGTGGATGTGGCCCGGGACTATCAGAGCTTTGCCGATGAGGGCGCGGACATGGACGGCGCGGTGCGCTTTGTCTATCGCACCGAGGCCATCGAGGCGGAATAAAACAGCGCGGTGAGCAGCAGTACAGCTGCCTGCCGGAAAACGGACAGAGGCCCTGCCTTCAGGCAGGGCCTCTGTTTGTTCTGTTATTCTTTGCGCATCAGCGGGTCGCCGTATTCGTCCGTGCCGTCGTCTGCAAAGCCCAGGCTGCGCCAGAACCGGTGCGCCCCGTCGGAGTGATAGTTGATGGCAAACCACGCCGCGCCCTCATCCCGCGCCGCCTGCTCCAGCGCCCGGAAGCAGTCGTGCCCCGCGCCCTGCCGCCGGTAGGGCGGAAAGAGCCAAAAGTCCATGATCAGGCACTTTCCGCCCTCGTCCTGATAGAGAACATACTGGGCGCAGCCGATGTGCTGGCCGCCGCGGTGGAAAAAGACCTGATGGACGCGGTTGGCAGGGCGGGTCATGGCGCGCTCAACCGCGCCGCGATATTCCTCGCTGCAAAAATAGGCGCGGTCCGCCTCGGTGTCGGTCTCGTCAAACATGTCCTGCACCAGATAGTCCCAGTGCAGGGGCCAGAACGTGCCGCACTGGGCGCGGCTGCGCTGCTCGATGCGGATGGGGTCGCTGCTCATGTCGTGTTCCTTCCTTCTGCCTTGCTGCCTTTCAGGCTATCACAGGCGGGCGGAAAATGCAAGCATGGGCTTTTTTATCCGCCGGTCAGCGACTGCAGCTCCGTGGGGGAGAGATTGCTGTGCAGCGCCTGATTGATGGCTGTGCCGACCAGCGCGGCGATGCGCGTCATGGCGGCATCCACGTCCCGGGGCGTGACCATCAGGCCGGGGGCGGGCAGCAGGCTGTCCGGCAGGCGGCCCAGCGCGCCCGCCTGCTCCAGCAGGTCGGCGCAGAGCGTCCGCGCCTCTACCACGGTGGGCACGCCCACGGCGACGACCGGCACGCCCAGCGTCTCGGCGTTGAAGGCGGCGCGGCTGTTGGATACGCCGGAGCCGGGGACGATGCCCGTGTCGGCCAGCTGCACGGTGCTGCACATGCGGTTTGGGTCGCGGGAGACCAGCGCGTCGGCCACCACCACCCGCGCCGGGCGGATGCGCTCGACCACACCCCGGACGATTTCGGCGCTCTCCAGCCCGGTGGCGCCCAGCACGCCCGGGGACAGGGCGCTGACCGGGCGCAGCGCGTCCATTTGCAGGTGCCGCGTGACCAGCAGATATTCCAGCACGCGGGGGCCGACGGCGTCTGGCGTCACGGCGGCATTGCCCAGGCCCACCACCAGCACGCTCTGCCCGGGACGCAGGTGCAGCAGCCGCCGCAGCTGCCCGGCCAGCGCCTGCGCAGCCCGCTGCGGATAGGCCGATTCGCGCAGGCGCTGCGGCTCCAGTTCCAGGGTGATATAGGTGCCCGCCGGCTTTCCCAGGGCCTGCTCGCCCGCGTGATCCAGAATCTGCACCGTGGTTACGTCCAGGCCGCGGTGCTGGCGCGTCAGTGCCCGCACGCCGGGCAGCTCGGTGGTGGTTTCCGCGCTCTCCTGCCAGAGTTTGTGGGCCTCCATGGCCAGATCGGTACGAATTTGCCGCATAAAAGCATCCCTCCCGTGTGGTGCTAGTGTGCCCAGCGCCGGGCGCGGCTATCACACGGGAGGGACAGAAAACCAGGGCACCCGGTTTGTCGGACGCCCTGGTTTCAGAAAAAACAGCTTATTTGTCCAGCAGGCAGGCAACGCCCGGAAGCTCCTTGCCCTCGAGGAACTCGAGGCTGGCGCCGCCGCCGGTGGAGATGTGGGTGATCTTGTCGGCAAAGCCCAGCTGCTCGCAGGCCGCTGCGGAGTCGCCGCCGCCCACGATGGTGATCGCGTCGGAATCAGCCAGCGCCTGTGCCACGGCAATGGTGCCCTTGGCCAGCGTCGGGTTTTCGAACACGCCCATGGGGCCGTTCCAGATGACGGTCTTGGCGGACTTCACCGCGTCGGCAAACAGCGCGCGGGTCTTTTCGCCGATGTCCAGACCCTCCATGTCAGCGGGGATCTTGTCAGAGTCAACAGTGCTGACTTCGATCTCGGCGTCGATGGGGTTGGGGAAGCTCTTGGCAATGACGGTGTCGATGGGCAGAAGCAGCTTGACGCCCTTCTGCTCGGCCTTGGCCATCATTTCCTTGCAGTAGTCAATCTTCTCGTTGTCCAGCAGGCTGGTGCCTACGCAATAGCCCTTGGCAGCGAGGAAGGTAAACGCCATGCCGCCGCCGATGATCAGGGTGTCAACCTTGTCCAGCAGGTTGTTGATGACGTTCAGCTTGTCCGAAACCTTGGCGCCGCCCAGGATTGCGACGAACGGGCGGTCGGGGTTGGCCAGAGCCTTGCCCATAACGCTCAGTTCCTTCTCAATCAGGAAGCCGCACACCGCCGGCAGATAGGCAGCAACGCCGGCCGTGGAGGCGTGGGCACGATGCACGGTGCCGAATGCGTCGGAGACATAGATGTCAGCCATGGAAGCCAGCTCTTTGGCAAAGGCCGGGTCATTCTTGGTCTCCTCGTTGTGATAGCGCAGGTTTTCCAGCAGCATGACCTCGCCGGGCTTCAGCTCGGCGGCCAGGCGCTTGGCATCCTCACCAATGACGTCCTTCGCCATCTTGACCGGCTTGCCCAGCAGCTCGCTCAGGCGGTCGGCAACGACCTTCAGGCTCAGCTCCGGCTTCCACTCGCCCTTGGGCTTGCCCATGTGCGAGCAGAGGATGACGGCGCAGTTCTGATCCAGCAGATACTGAATGGTCGGCAGAGCGGCGACAATGCGCTTGTCACTGGTGATTTTGCCGTCCTTGGTCGGGACGTTGAAGTCGCAGCGCAGAAGAACCTTCTTGCCGCGGACGTCGATATCCTTTACGGATTTTTTCATTTGTGATCCACTCCGTACATATAGGTGATGAGGTCAAGAACCTTGTTGGAGTAACCGATCTCGTTGTCATACCAGGAGACAACCTTCACGAAGGTGTCGGTCAGAGCGATGCCGGCGCCCTTGTCGAAGATGGAGGTGTGGGTGTCGCCCAGGAAGTCGCTGGAGACAACAGCCTCTTCGGTGTAGCCCAGGATGCCCTTCAGCTCGCCCTCGGAAGCGGCCTTCATGGCAGCGCAGATCTCGTCATACTTAGCCGGCTTGGCCAGGTTGACAGTCAGGTCGACGACGGAGACGTCCAGGGTGGGAACACGCATGGACATACCGGTCAGCTTGCCGTTCAGGGACGGGATAACCTTGCCGACAGCCTTGGCAGCGCCGGTGGAGGAGGGGATGATGTTGCCGGAAGCCGCACGGCCGCCGCGCCAATCCTTCACGGAGACGCCGTCGAC
>CACXCV010000055.1 GCA_902766215.1 Oscillospiraceae bacterium | reverse complement strand
CCGACGCCATCTCCCCCGCGCCGCACCACGACATCTATTCCATCGAGGACCTGCGCCAGCTGGTCTACTCGCTCAAGGAGGCCACCGGCTATCGCAAGCCCGTCATCGTCAAGGTGGCCGCGGTCCACAACATTGCGGCCATTGCCAGCGGCATTGCCCGCAGCGGCGCGGACATCATCGCCATCGACGGCTTTCGCGGCGGCACCGGCGCTGCGCCCACCCGCATCCGCGACAACGTGGGCATCCCCATCGAGCTGGCTCTGGCGGCGGTGGATCAGCGCCTGCGCGACGAAGGCATCCGCAACAGCGTGTCGCTGGTGGCAGGCGGCAGCATCCGCTCGGCGGCCGACGTGGTAAAGGCCATTGCCCTGGGGGCCGATGCCTGCTATATCGCCACGGCGGCGCTGCTGGCGCTGGGCTGCCACCTGTGCCGCAGCTGCCAGAGCGGCAAATGCAGCTGGGGCATCGCCACCCAGCGGCCCGAGCTGGTCCGGCGGCTGGACCCGGTCGAGGGCGCCGGGCGGCTGGAAAACCTGCTCACCGCCTGGACCCACGAGATCAAGGAGCTGATGGGCGGCATGGGCATCAATTCCATTGAGGCCCTGCGCGGCAACCGTCTGATGCTGCGCGGCGTGGGCATGACGGACCGGGAGCTGGAGATTCTCGGCATCGCCCACGCCGGCGAATAGCCGGCACGGAGCGCAATTGTCTCCGATATGCTCAAAGCGCCCCCATCAGCATCCGCTTTTGTGGAAGAATACAGTAGAAAAATTACCGGGAGGTGTGGTATAATAACATGATCATTGATGTAAGCAATTTCAGCTTTTCGGCAGTCAATCAGGCCATCCGCAACGCGGGCGGACATTGTACGCTCCGCGGCTGTCTGGGGCAGCGGTTCATCGCCTCGGGCATGGACGGGCAGTCGGTCGAGATCTATGGCGTCCCCGGCAACGCGCTGGGGTCCTATCTCGGCGGCGGCGAAATCACCGTCCATGGCAACGCGCAGGACGCCGTGGGCGACACAATGAACGGCGGGCAGATTGTGATTCACGGCAGCATCGGCGACGCGGCTGGCTATGCCATGCGCGGCGGCGCCATCTATGTCAGGGGCAATGCAGGCTACCGCGCCGGGATTCACATGAAGGAATATGAGGGGAAAAAGCCGGTAATCGTCATCGGCGGCCGGGCAGGCAGCTTTCTGGGCGAATATCAGGCCGGCGGCCTGATTCTGGTGCTGGGCCTGCACACCGATGGGCGTCCGGCGGTCGGCAACTTTCCCTGCACGGGCATGCACGGAGGCAAGCTGGTTCTGCGCGGCCCAGCCGACGCGGCAGCGTTTCCCCGGCAGGTCACGCTGTGCCCGGCCAGCGCCGGCGATCTGGCCGAAATCGAGCCATATGTCCGGCAGTTCTGCCGCTTTTTCGGCTATGAGGCGCAGGATCTGCTGCGCGGTCCATACACCGTGGTAACCCCCGACAGCAGCAACCCGTACAAGCAGATGTACGTGGCAAATTGAGAAAGGCAGGCCATTATGCAGTATTCCAAGGATGAAATCAAGCAATATGTCCAGGAGGAAGACGTCAAGTTTATCCGCATGGCCTTCTGTGACGTCTATGGCCGGCAGAAAAACATCTCCATCATGGCCGACGAGCTGGATCGTGCCTTTGACTATGGCATTGCCATTGACGCCTCGGCCATCGCGGGCTTTGGCGGCGAGATCCATTCCGACCTGCTGCTGTTTCCCGATGCCTCCACCATCGCAGTGCTGCCCTGGCGGCCGGAACACGGGCGCGTGGTGCGCATGTTCTGCCGCATCGCCTATCCCGACGGCACTCCCTTCGAGGCCGACACCCGCGCCCTGCTCCAGGCCGCCATGGACGAGGCAGCAAAAGAGGGCATCCAGTTCTCCTTTGGGCCGGAGATGGAGTTTTACCTCTTCAAGCAGGACGAGACGGGCACGCCGACCAAAATTCCCTATGACACCGCCGGCTATATGGACATCGCCCCCGAGGACAAGGGGGAAAACGTCCGCCGTGAAATCTGCCTGACGCTCGAGCAGATGGGCATCCGGCCCGAAAGCTCCCATCACGAGGAGGGCCCGGGGCAGAACGAAATCGACTTCCGCTATGCCGACCCGCTGACTGCGGCGGACAACGCCGTGACCTTCCGCGCCGTGGTGAATACCATTGCCGCGCGCAGCGGCCTGTGCGCCGACTTTTCCCCCAAGCCGCTGGAGCGCCAGCCCGGCAACGGAATGCACATCAACCTCTCGGCCAAAAGCCGCGACGGCAGCGAGGTAATAATGCCCGTGCTGGCCGGTATTCTGGCACACATTGCCGACATGACCGCGTTTTTCAACCGCACCGAAAGCTCGTATCTGCGCTTTGGCAGCGACAAGGCACCGCGCTATATCACCTGGTCGCGGGAAAACCGCTCGCAGCTGATCCGCATCCCCGCGGCAGGGGGCGAGTACCGCCGCGCCGAGCTGCGCTCGCCGGACCCCATGTGCAACCCCTATCTGGCCTTTGCCCTGCTGATCCGCGCGGGGCTGGACGGCGTCCGGCGCAGCCTGAGCCTG
>CACXCV010000054.1 GCA_902766215.1 Oscillospiraceae bacterium | reverse complement strand
TGATTTCATCCCAGACGATCTCCGTCTCGCCGTCCATGCCCTCCAGGGCCAAAAACAGCCGGCAAATCCGTTTCAGCACAGGCTCCACCGTCCTGCGCAGGCTCCACAGCTCCGAGGTCAGCATGTCGGCCTGCTGCTGGCTCATGCGCTCCGTGCTGCTCCAGCTCAGCCCCAGCATAAACGGCGGCAGTCCCAGCCTGGCGACAATCTGCTCCAGCAGCTGCCGCACGGGGATCTCCGATTCCATCACCTGCCCGTCGGTGCCGATCACGCGGATCTCCACATCGCCCACCGCCACAAAGTCGCGCACCACGCCCTGGCGGTTTTCCCGCATGGCCTCGCTCCACGCCTCTGCCATCTGCTCGGCCCGCGCCCCGGCGGACACGCCGTTCTCGTCTCCGCCGCGGCAGATCACACTGTAGCGCACGTTGCCCGCGCGCTCCCAGTTCACGCCAATCGTCCGGTAGATCGTCATGAGAATCTGCGCCAGGAACGGAATGCCCCGCAGCATCGACACGCCAAAGGGCGCCTCCGGCTCCGGGTTGAGCGTCGTCAGCAGCAGCAGGTGCTGCCGCGGCAGCGGCACTGCCCGTCCGTTCTCACTGCGGCAGATCACCGTCTCCAGCGGGCTGTCCCCGGTCTGCAAAATCAGCTGCGCCGCGTCGCCCCAGCACAGTCCGGCCAGATGCCCGTCCTGTACCACCATCTCGCCGATGGCACGCCCGTCCGTCAGCAGCCCGCCCAGATAGACAGACAGGAACTGGTGAATGCCGCTCTGGCCATAGCCCACCGGCACCTCGTTCAAAAAGCGCCGCAGCGCCTGTTCCGCCGCCCTGTCCGCACACTTCACGTCAAAGCCGCCAACCAGCCGCACCAGCTTGCCAATCGCCGCGTCCACCACCGGTACTGTCCGCCGCAGCTGCCGGTACAGCGCCAGCTCGCCGCAGCCCTGCCCCTTTCCGTCGTCTGCCCATCCATCCGCGCCGCCATACCGCAGCTGCGTGGCGCGGGCAACGCTCTGATCCGGCGCTCTCACCGGCTTGGCCCGCCAATTCCGATTCATCGTCCTTCCTCCTTTGTAATTTGCTTCTCACCTGCGCCGGGCGCTCACCGCCGCAAAGCCGCCCTGCTCCCCGCCCAGCATCGTCGCAGCGAAATACCGCATGTCGTCCATTGCATGGTCGTTTTCCTTGCGCACACGCTCGCCGCTGGCCGCATCGTCCCAGACATACAGCTCCATCTCCCGCAGGCAGTCCCTGCACTCCCGGCAGAGTACCAGCCTGCCCTGCCGCAGCAGCCGCGCCGTCAGCCGTATGCCGCTCAGCACCTCGTTGCGCGCCTTTCTCACCCGCCAGCCCTCCCGCCGCAGCAGCTCGATGAACGACGCCGCCGAGGGGTCGATCACCACGCATTCCACCGGCCGCAGTCCCGCCAGCGCCCGCAGGGCGTCGGCATAGTCCTGGTCCGTCTTCTGCGCGCCCTCCTTGCGGGCATCCCAGTAATACTCCCGCATCCGGTACCAGACCCCGTCCCGCAGCCCCCACAGGCCAAAGCTGGCTGGGTTGCGCGTGCCATAGTCGCAGCTGATCACATAGCGCTCCATCGGCTCCTCCGGCGCGGGAACCGCCTGCGCCGGGTCATAAAAGTCATACACCCGTCCTTCGGCCCCCGCCCATTCGCCCAGCACAAACCGCCGGTAAAACACGTCGCTGTACATCCGCCGGTACCGCGCCCGCACCGCTTCGCTCAGCCCCGGATTGTCCTCCATCGTAAAGTGCAGATACAGCGCCCCGCGCTGTTCTGCCTGGCAGATCCACTGCCGGTAAAACCAGTGCTCCTTCCCCGCCGGGTTGCAGGTAAACCACAGCAGGCTGCCCGGCACCGAGCACCGCGCAATGGCCTGCTCCACAAACGAGCGCGGCATCAGCACCACCTCGTCCAGCAGCACGCCTGCCAGCGTCACGCCCTGGATCAGCGCCGCGGCCGATTCATCCCGCCCGCCAAAGATCAAAAAGGTGTTGCTCCGTCCGGCGCAGCGCACCTGCATCAGTCCCTGGCTGGGCTTTACCACGCATTGAAACCCCAGCTGCCGCAGCGTCCGCGTCAGCTCCGGCAGCAGGTTGCGCCGCACCGCGCCGCTGGTCTTGCCGCAGATGCCAAACTGCCTGTCCTGAAACCGGCACATGGCCCACAGCAAAAAGCCCAGCCCCGCCGCCACCGTCTTGCCCGACCGAACCGCCCCATCGCAGATCACCGCGTCATAGGGCTGCTCCTGCGCACTCCACCACAGCAGCGCCTGCCGCTGCCTGGGCGAAAACTGCGCCAGCCGCAGCTGCGCTCCGCTCATTTTTCGCCGGCGCGGGCCGTGTCGATCATCCCCTCGGTCCAGATATAGCTCACCAGCGAGGCCAGCGCTGTCACCATGCCCGACACCTCCGTAATCGTGCTCTCATCGGCGCCGAATACCGCCGCTGCGCCCAGCACCACGCCCGCAATGCAGGCCCACAGCTTGCGGCTGCTCAGTTTTCTCTTCCAGTTGCTCATCTGCTCATCCTCCTGTTTTCTTCAATGCGGCCAGCGCGTCCAGCCGTCGGTGCGCCTGCGCGGCAGAGGTCTCCACCGCCGCCAGCCGCGCCACCATCTCCAGATACCGCGCATCCTGCACTTCCTGCTTTTTCTTAATGTCATCGATTCCGGATTTGATATAGCCAATCTCCGTCAAAATCGTCCCGCTGTGCTGCCCCTGCGCCGCCTCGTCCCGCTTGCGGTTGCGCGAAAAGGCCAGCCATGCAAACAGGATCGAGCACACCGTCCCGCCCGCGGAGAGAAAAATCAGCCCAGATTCCATTTCTTCACCTCCTTCTCCGCGAAATTAAAAAACTGCGCCAAATCACCGTCTCATACGGTCATTTGGCGCAGGCGCAGGCAATTACTCATTGCACGGGCTCAGGCTCTGTCCCTGTTCTCTTTTCCGCGGTCCTTCAGGCCGCTCCAGTTCGTTTCCCCGCGGGCCGCAGCCCTTTCGTCTTCTGCCGGCCCGCCCACATCAATCACCGACCGCTGCCGGCAGCGGCGGCAAAACACCTCCAGCTCCACTGCCCGGGTGCCGGGCAGCGCGTGCAGCACCTTTCCCTTGCCGCACACCGGACACAGAATCCACCGTTCTCTTTTTTCATCCATATTTTCCTTTCCTTTCTATTGTCCCGACAATGGGACATGCTGCCAACTATACTAATGGCAAGCTTCCCACCCGATCATCCCCCTGGCTTTTCCCATCCGCTTCCATTGCGTTTGTCAATCATCTTGACATCATTATACCGTCGTTTTCCCGTTTTGTCAAGTATTATGGCAAAAATATTTTCCATTTTTCTTGCACGTCAACTTAATTGACGATATAATATCCACAACCGCAGATTTCCTCTGCAATATCCATACGGGAGTGGACGATTATGGAAGCCATCAAAACCTGCCGCAAACAGCATCACATGTCCCAGCAAGCCCTTGCCGACCGGCTGGGCATCGCCCGATCCACTGTTGCCATGTGGGAAACCGGCGCCAGCGAGCCGGATCACGAAACCATCCTCCGCCTGGCTGAGCTTTTTGGCGTCAGCACCGACTATCTGCTCGGGCACAAAACCCTCACCCCGCCGCCCAGCGACGAGGACATCAAATTCGCCCTCTTCGGCGGCGGCGGCGAGATCACCGACGCCATGTATGACGAGGTGCGCCGTTTCGCCCAAATGGTGCGCCTGCGAGAAGAACAGGAGAAGAAGGATAAAGGAGACTTATGACAACACAACGACTGTACCGCTTGGCGGATGCGCGCCAGATCCCCGTGTTTTTCCTGCCCCTGCCCGAGTGCGGCTCCATCAGCCTGCAGGATGCCCGCGGGCGCTGCGCCATCGGGATGGACTCCGGCTGCGCTGCGCAGGCCAGCGAACGCGTCCATCTGGCCCACGAGCTGGGGCACTGCCTCACCGGCAGCTTTTACAACTGCCAGTCCCCTCTGGATCTGCGCCAAAAACACGAAAACCACGCGGACAAGTGGGCCATCAGCGCGCTCATCCCCCGCAGTGCCTATCAGGCCGCCCTGGCCGATGGCTGCACCGAGCTGTGGCAGCTGGCCGAGCGCTTCGGCGTCACCGAGGACTTTGCGCGCAAAGCCGTCTGTTGGTACCGTCACGGAAATCTTGCCTCCGACCTGTTCGAATAATCCTCTCCCCACCGCGGCACACCGGTCCGGCACATTTGTGCTTGACCCGGTGCGCCGCTGCGCATATAATGTATGTCAGTTACATATGCCGCTGCTTGCCTTTCCCCATATCCACAAATCAAATTGACGAGACAGGAGGATATCCCGCATGCGCATTCTTAAAAACGTCATGTGTCCCAATCGCCAGCAGATCGGACTGGCCACTGACATCTACCTGCCCGACGCCGAGGGCGCCTATCCCCTCGTGCTCATGCGCACCCCGTATGGAAAAAGCACCGTCACCGGCGACCTGCTCTATGATCCCACCCGCTACACCGACAGCGGCTTTGCCGTCGCCATCCAGGACTGCCGCGGTACCGGTGCCTCCGAGGGGCGGATGGATCTCAACGGCCGCAACGACCGCGACGACGGCTATGACGCGGTCGAGTGGCTGGCCGTCCAGCCCTTCTGCAACGGCCGGGTCGGCATGTTCGGCCTGTCCTATTTCGGCTTTACCCAGCTGGCCGCCGCCTCCGGCCTGCCGCCCCACCTCAACGCCATCTGTCCCTTCATGACCTGCTCGCTGCACACCTTCGGCGCCAGCCGCATGCAGGCTCTGGCCGGCATGCACCTGGGCTGGGCCTATGGGCAGCTGCTCGAACATCCCGAGCAGTACATGCCCGACGACGCCTTCCGCAGCAAGATGCTGCCCATCCTGCAGAAAAACCGTGTCAAGCTGGACGAATACGCCCGTGTGCTTCCCATGAACCAGAACCCCGC
>CACXCV010000053.1 GCA_902766215.1 Oscillospiraceae bacterium | reverse complement strand
TGCATGAAAAAGCCCGCATGCGCTGGCGCATGCGGGCTTTGGAGCGGGTGAAGGGAATCGAACCCTCGTATTCAGCTTGGGAAGCTGATGTCCTGCCATTGCACAACACCCGCGTCAACATGTTCAGTATAGCACATCCCGCTGGAAAACGCAAGGGCATTTTTCTGCGACGGCGGGCAGCCGTGATTTTGCACAAGAAACAGCGCGTGTATCCGTGAAATGGCACATAGACAAACCGGGCACAATCGTGTATATTTATTCCGTAGCTATATCGATATTGGCGGTGTGGAAACGCATCCCGGCAATCCCATGGCAAAAGCCAGGCTGCTGCGGCAGCTGCAAAGAGGTGAAACAGGACAAATGACAAGATTCTTTTTTGGCGGCATCCATCCCGACGAGGGCAAAGAGCTGTCCAGTCACCGTGCCATCGAGTCGCTGCCGGCTCCAACGCAGGTGATCCTTTCCATGAGCCAGAACATTGGCGCACCGTGCCAGCCGCTGGTGAAAAAGGGCGACCATGTCAACCTGGGGCAGAAGATCGGCGACGGCCCGGGCCTATGCGTGCCGGTTCATGCCTCGGTTTCCGGCACGGTGGTCTCTGTGGGGCCGCATATGACATCCGGCGGGGCCATGGCCCAGTGCGTTACCATCGATAACGACGGCCTGGACACGCCCGACCCGTCCATCTGCCCGGTGGAGGACATTGCCGCGCTGGACAGCGCGGCCCTGATTGACCGGATCCGCGAGGCGGGTATTGTGGGCATGGGCGGCGCGGCTTTTCCCACCAGCGCAAAAATTTCCAGCGCCCTGGGCAAGTGCGACACCCTCCTTGTCAACGCCGCCGAGTGTGAGCCGTATATCACCGCCGACGACCGCCTGATGCGCGAAGCGCCCGGGCGGGTGATGGACGGCGTGGGGGTGCTGATGCGCATCTTTGGCCTGCGCGAGGCGCACATCGGAATCGAGGCCAACAAAAAAGAGGCCATCGAGGCGCTGCGCCGCGCCGCGCCGGAGGGCGTGCAGGTACATATCCTGCGCACGCGCTATCCCCAGGGCGCGGAAAAGCAGCTGATTCAGGCCATCACCGGCCGGCAGGTGCCGCCGGGCGGGTTGCCGGCGGCAGTGGGCTGCGCCGTGTTCAACGCTGCCACCTGCGCGGCCATTGCCGAGGCGGTGTATCAGGGCCTGCCGCTGATCCGCCGGGTGGTCACGGTGTCCGGCCTGGCGGTGAGCAGGCCGTCCAACTTCCTCACGCCGGTGGGCACGCCCTATCAGGCGCTGATCGACGCAGCGGGCGGTTTTTGCACCGTGCCGTATAAAATTGTCTCCGGCGGGCCGATGATGGGACTGGCTCAGTTTGACCTGTCGGTGCCCACGGTGAAGGGCTGCAACGCCGTCACCTGTTTTACCGACGCCGAGCGCTCGGAAACTGCCCATCCCCACTGCATCCGCTGCGGCCGCTGCGCCGAGGTGTGTCCCATGCGGCTGCTGCCGCTGTATCTGTACCAGTATGAGCGGAAGGATGACGCCGACCAGCTGGCGCGGCTCCACGTGAGCGACTGTATCGAGTGCGGCTGCTGTGCCTATATCTGTCCCGGGCGGCTGCCGCTGGTGCAGAGCATCAAATCCGGCAAAACCAAGGCGCAGCAGGCTGCCGCCGCCCAGAAGGTGGCCGAGGTCGCCAGAACAGGGGGGAAGGCATGATGGACAACAAATGGAACCTGACCATCTCCGCCTCGCCGCACGTGCGCTACAGCGAGACCACCGGCCGGATTATGGCCGACGTGCTCATTGCGCTGGCGCCGGCGATGGCTGGTTCGGTCATTTTCTTCGGCCTGCGGGCGCTGCTGGTGCTGCTGGTTTCGGCGGCGGGCTGCGTGTTTTTCGAGTGGGGCTATCGCCGCCTGCTGAAAAAGGACTGCACCATCGCCGACGGCTCCGCCGCGGTGACCGGCGTGCTGCTGGCCATGGCCTGCCCGCCCACCATCCCGTTCTGGGCGGTGCTCATCGGCGACTTTTTCGCCATTGTGGTGGTCAAGCAGCTCTTTGGCGGCATCGGCAAAAACTTTGTCAACCCGGCCCTGGCGGCCCGGGCGTTCCTGTTCTCGTGGCCCGTGCTGATGAGCACCTGGGCCGCGCCGCAGACGGCGCTGTCCCTCTTCGGCTCCAACGCCGACGCGGTGACCGAGGCCACCGCCCTGAGCTATCTCCACGGGGGCCAGATACCCGCGCAGACCCTGCTGCAGCTGTTTATGGGCAACGTCTCCGGCTGCCTGGGCGAGACCTCAGCGCTGCTGCTGCTGGTGGGCGCACTGTATCTGGTGGCGCGGCGGGTGATTTCCCCGCGCATCCCGCTGTGCTTTCTGGGCACGGTGGCAGTGGTGGCCTTCCTGCTCCCCCAGGGGAACGACCGGCTGGTGTGGACGGCGGCGCAGCTGTGCTCCGGCGGACTGATGCTGGGCGCGTGCTTTATGGCCACCGACTATGTCACCACGCCAGTGACCCGCTGGGGCCAGGCGGTCTTCGGCGTGGGCTGCGGCCTGCTGACCATGTTCATCCGCTATTTCGGCGCCTATGCTGAGGGTGTCAGCTACGCCATCCTGATTATGAACGTCTGCGTGCCGCTGCTGGACAAGATCGGCCTGCCGCGGCGCTTTGGCCTGACGAAAGGGGGCGCGGGGAAATGACGCGGCAATCCAACTTTCGCTATTATCTGCGCCTGACGCTGACGCTGTTTCTCATTACGGCCATCGTGGCGGCGCTGCTGGGCGCAGTGAACGCCGTGACCGCCGGGCGGATCGAGTCGCTCCGGCAGGAGCGGACCCAGGCGGCCATGCGCGAGGTGTTGGCGGCGGAGGACTATGTTCCTGCCGCCTGCGACGAGCCGGGTGTGCAGGCCATCCATGCCGCCATGCGCGGCGGCAGCCTGGCCGGCTATGTGGTCGAGGTGGCGCCAGCCGGCTTCGGCGGGGCCATCAGCATGGTGGTGGGCGTGGATCTTGCCGGCACGGTGACGGGCGTGTCCATCGTCTCCATGGCCGAGACCTCCGGCCTGGGCGACAACGCGAAAAAAGAAAGCTTTCGCAGCCAGTTCGTCGGCGGCAGCGGCCAGCTGGCCGTCACCAAGGACGGCGGCACCATCGACGCGCTGACCGGCGCAACCGTTACCTCCCGTGCGGTGACCAGCGGCGTGAACACAGCCATTGCCGCGGCGGCCTCCGCGCGCGAGGCAGAGTAAGGGGGGCGGAACATGAATGCCAAACAGATTATGAAGGACGGCCTGTTCTATCAGAATCCGGTGCTGGTGCAGCTGCTGGGTATGTGTTCGTGTATGGCCGTGACCACCACGCTGTTCAATGGACTGGGCATGGGCCTGTCGGTGACGGCCATCCTGATCTGCTCCAACGTGGTCATTTCGCTGCTGCGCAGGCTGATTCCGTCCAAGATCCGCATCGCGGCCTATATCGTCATCATCGCGGGCTTTGTCACCATGGTGGACTTGCTGCTGCAGGCGTTTTTGCCCGCGCTGTCCAATTCGCTGGGCGTGTTTATCCCGCTGATTGTGGTTAACTGCATCATCCTCGGCCGGGCCGAGGCCTTTGCCTCGAAGAACGGCGTGGCCGCCTCGGCGCTGGACGGGCTGTTTCAGGGCCTGGGCTATACCATGGTCACAGTGGTGATGAGCGTTATCCGCGAGCTGCTGGGCAACGGCACCTTCGGCGCGGGCGTCTTTGGCGACGGCATCCGCCTGATTCCCGCGGGCTATCCGGCGCTGCTGATGATTCTGCCATTTGGCGGCTTCCTCACGCTGGGCTGCCTGATTGCCTTCAGCCAGTGGGCGCTGAAAAAACGGCAGGAGAAGGAGGGAGCAAAATGAACACGCTGACGTCGCTGCTGTCCATCTCCCTGGGCATGATCCTGGTGGAGAACATCATCTTCTCGCAGTGTCTTGGCATCTGTCCCTTTATGGGCGTGTCAAAGAAAATGGACACGGCCATCGGCATGGGCCTGGCGGTCATCTTTGTCATGACCGTGGCCTCGGCCGTGACCTGGCTGGTCAACGAATACCTGCTGGCCGGGCTGCAATATATGCAGACCGTAGCCTTCATCCTGGTCATTGCCGCGCTGGTGCAGCTGATCGAAATGTTTTTGCAGAAGATGGTCCCGGCGCTCTACAGCGCCCTGGGCATCTACCTGCCGCTGATCACCACCAACTGCGCCGTGCTGGGCGTGGCGCTGAACAACGTGGGCTCCACCTTTGCCGAGGCGGTGGTTCGCGGGCTCACCGGCGGCGTGGGCTTCACAGTGGCCATTGTCCTGTTCGCCGCGGTGCGCGGCCGGCTGGAGTTTGCCGAGTGCCCCCGCTGCTTTGAGGGCTTTCCCATTGCGCTGATCTCCGCGGGTCTGATTGCCCTGGCGTTTATGGGCTTTCAGGGTCTGTCGGTGTTTGGATAAGGAGGGGGCGTCATGAACAACATTCTCCTTGCCGTGGCGGTGCTGGGCGGCTCCGGCGCGGTGTTCGGGCTGATCCTTGCCATTGCCTCCAAGGCCTTTGAGGTAAAGGCCGATCCGCGGATCGAGTCGGTGACCGGCGCCCTGCCCGGGGCCAACTGCGGAGGCTGCGGCTATTCCGGCTGCGCCGGCTATGCCCGCGCCATTGTGGAGGGCGGCGCGCCGATGAACCTCTGTGCCTCCGGCGGCAATGCGGCGGCGCAGGCCATTGCGGCGATTATGGGCGCCGAGGCGCAGACGGTTGAGCGCCGGGTGGCACTGGTCAAGTGCCGCGGCGGCTATCACGCGCGGAAAAAGGCCCGCTATGACGGCCTGCACGACTGTGCCGCCGCCATGAAGGTGGCCGGCGACGGACCGGCCCTGTGCGCCTTTGGCTGCCTGGGCTTTGGCAACTGCGTGGCCCGGTGCAAATATGACGCCATCCACCTGGTGGACGGTGTGGCCCGCGTGGATCAGGACAAGTGTGTGGGCTGCATGATGTGCGCCGCCGCCTGTCCCCGGCACATTATCGTCCCGGTGCCGGTGCACCAGGACATTGTGGTGGCCTGCTCGAACCACGAGCGCGGGGCCGACCTGCGCCGCTACTGCGAGATTGGCTGCCTGGGCTGCCGGGTCTGCGAGAAGGCCTGCGAGCACGACGCCATCCATGTGGAAAACAACCTGGCCGTCATTGACTATGCCAAGTGCGTCAGCTGCGGCGCCTGCGCTGAAAAGTGCCCCCGGCACCTGATTTCCGACGCCAACCTCTGGCAGGAGCACGACGTGGTCGAGGCAAAAACGCGGTAATCCGTCCCAAGAGACCAATAAACCAGCAGGAGCCGCAGCGGCATCGCCGCTGCGGCTCCTTTGTCGCAAGGGTTATTTCTTCAGGCCGAACACGTCCCAGTTCTTGCAGAAGTATTCGATGCCGGAAATCAGCGTGGTCAGCACAATGATCCACACGATGATGCAGTCCAGCAGCTCCTGCGCGGCGGCCAGCGGCGCGATGGAGGGCGCGGCCATCATCACGCACAGGCCGACCATGGTCGAGGCCGTTTTGATCTTGCCGGACCAGCCGGCGGCAATCACGCGGCCGTTGCCCACGGCAATCAGCCGCAGGCCTGTCACGGCAAATTCGCGCGTGAGCACCACCATCAGCGCCCAGGAGGGCATGCGGCCCCACTGGACAAAAATCACCATGGCGGCAATGACCAGCAGCTTGTCGGCCAGCGGGTCGAGGAACTTGCCAAAGTCGCTGACCTGGTTGCAGCGGCGGGCAATCTGCCCATCGACAAAGTCGGTCAGCGAGGCGACGATGAACACAATCAGCGCCGGGATGGTGTAGCCCAGCAGCATCAGAACCATGTAAACCGGGATCAGTACCACGCGGATCAGCGTGATTTTGCTGGCAGTTGTCATGTTTGGGCCTCCTTATCCGCCGATTTCGGTCAGCACGCGGCCGGTCAGGTCGCCGTCCATGGCGCCCTCGATCAGCACCGGGACAAACGAGCCTTCGCGCAGGGGACGCGGGCTGGTGAAGAACACCTTGCCGTCCACCTCGGGCGAGTCGGCATAGGTGCGGCCATACCAGATTTCGGCGATGCGGTCAAAGCCCTCACACAGCACGGTCATGACCTTGCCGACCTTCGATTCGTTGTATTCGTCCATGATGCGCGACTGCAGCTCGCCGATGTATTCGGCGCGGCGGGCGGCCACCTCGGTGTCGGGATAGTCCATGGCGGCGGCGGGGGTCCCCTCCTCCGGGGAGTAGACGAACACGCCCACCCGCTCCAGCCGGTACTCCCGCAAAAAGTCGCACAGCTCGG
>CACXCV010000052.1 GCA_902766215.1 Oscillospiraceae bacterium | reverse complement strand
TAATTTACAAGGTGCATGCTCGCTTCTCTCGAAGTGCTTAGCTATTATATCATTCAGCAGACCGTTTGTCAAGAACTTTTTTCTCTTGAATCTGTTCTTTTTTCGGTTGCTTTTGACTTTTCGCTGCGCTCTCAGCGGAGCTTGCTTATAGTATCATGCCCCGCGCCGATTGTCAAGCGCTTTTTTCGCTCTTTTTTTCTTTTTTTCGACAGAGGTAAATGTTCCAATTGTGGGAGCCAATATCCCCAATCCCAGTGCTGACACAAGCCACAGCTCGTCCGGCAATTCCGCGGCCGGCTTCCACAAAGCCAGCGCCGCAGCGCCGACGCACAGCGCCGCCCAGTTCTCTTTTCCCCGCAGCCACGGTTTGACCAGCGTGGACGCACAGGTACAAAGCAGGCTCAGCGTGAGGAAGAACCCCATGCACAGCGCCGCCGACAGCAGCGCTTCCAACCGCTGCGGCATGCCGAGAACCGTGACGCCCCGCGCCATATCGTACAGCGGCCTTGCCACCACGCCCTGCAGCCGCCCCAGCATGCCGCCGGCCGCGATGGCCGTGGCCAGCCCCAGCGCCGCCGCCATCCAATATCCCCAGCGGACGCTGCGCCCCTCTGCACGACCGTGCACCAACACCCACACCGCCGACAGCGACAGCCCCATGGCCGCCGCCGTGATCCATTCGTCCATCCCTGCGCGGCTGGTTGCCACGCGTGCCCAGCGAAGGTCCGAGAGCGCAAACGCCAGCAGTCCGCCCAGCAGCACAATCAGCGCCGGCCAGAGCACCGCGCCCAGGCGGCCGCAGGTTCCCGCTCCGCCATAGGCCGCCGTTACTGCCAGCGCCAGCAGTACCACGGGTACATAATCCGTCTGGCTGGGATAGCAGAGGCTGCTCATGTCCATTGTGCGCCCCAGCAGCAGCAGGCACCAGAGCAGATACGCGCCGCGCAGCGGCGCAGCCATCCTCACGCCGTGACCGGCCGCACCGCACAGCACCTGAAAGCCCACGCCGCCAACCGCCAGCCCCAGCAGCGCCGCCGGCCACGGCAGCCCCGCGCAGAGCACGGTCATTGGCGCGGCCAGGGCGGCAAACGACGAAAAGCCCAGCTGCCGCGGCGTCATACCGTCCATGCCTTCCCCTCCTCTGTCAGCTGCTGGGGCGGTGCGCCGTCGGCGCAGAAGCTTAAAAGCGTGGTCAGCGCCCCACGGCTCTCCCGCGCCTGCCAATATGGCTCCAGCGACTCCAGCGTCCCGGCCAGCGCCCCGGCGGCACATTCCGCCTGATATACCGCCGTGTTCAGCCGCAGCAGCGATTGCTCGCCCGCACGCAGCAGCACAACGGCCGCGCCGCGCCCGGCCACCACCCGCGTTACCTGGCCAAAGAACAGCTCGCCCGGCGCCTCGTCCGCCATCGCGTCCATCGCCCCGGCCAGCGTGTCGCCCACGCCCTCCAGCCCGCCGCCTGCACGCAGGTACACCTGTCCGCCGGCATAGTCCACCAGCAACGTCTGCACCGGCAGCAGTTCGGCCGCGTCGTGGCTCTGCCACGGCAGCAGGCCGCACAGGCTTGCCGCGGCGGAAACAGCCAGCAGCAAAAGCAATCGTTTCATAGCATCCCTCTGTTATACTTTATATATAGTATTCCTCAGCGCTGATTGCGCAGGTCCTGCGGATGAAGCTGCGGCGGGCGCATCTTCTCCCGGCGCAGGCGGCGGCGCACCAGCCGCCCGCCGGTGCGCCCGGCGGAGAATGGCGTGAGATAGGGCACGCCGCAGGAGCGCAGCTCGGCCAGCTGGATCAGCAGCAGCAAAAACCCCGCCGCCAGGCCGAACAGACCCGTCAGCGCCGCGCAGAGCGCCAGCGCAAAGCGCCACACCCGCACTGCGTCGGCAAAGTCGCGCTCCGGCAGCACAAAGCCGCAGATTCCGGCAGCGGCCACGATGATCAGCGCCGCAGGGGACACCAGCTTGGCCTCTACCGCGGCGGTGCCCACCACCAGGCCGCCGATGATCGACACCGACTGCCCGATGGACTGGGGCAGGTGCAGACCCGCCTCCTGCAGCAGCTCAAAGGCAATCAGCAGCAGCAGAACCTCCAGCGTGGAAGAGAAGGGCACAGACTCCTTGCTTTCGATGATGGAGCGCAGCAGCTGCGGCGGCAGCATCTCCTGGTGAAAGGCCGCCATGGCCAGGTACAGCCCCGGCAGCAGCAGGCTGACCACCAGCGCCGCATAGCGCAGCACCCGCACGCAGGAGGCGGCCACATAGCCCATGCCCCGGTCCTCGGGCGACTCCATCAGGCGGCTGAGATCCACCGGCAGCAGATAGCCCAGCGGCAGCCCGTCCACCAGCACGCCCACGCGCCCCTCCAGCAGTCCGGCGGCAAATTTGTCTGTCCGCTCGGTGTACAGCAGCATGGGAAAAGCCGTTTTGCGGCTGCCGGTCAGATATTCCTCCACCGCGGCGGGCGACACCAGCCCGTCCACATCCACCGACTCCAGCCGGCGCTTGACCCGGCGCACCAGCGCTGGGTCGGTCAGCCCATCGATGGACGCCACCGTCACGTTGGTCAGGCTGCGGTGGCCCACGGTCTGCTCCCACAGGCGCAGCCGGGGCGTGCGCAGATGGCGCCGCAGCAGGCTGGTGTTGGTGCGCACCGTCTCGGTAAAGGCGTCCTTGGCGCCCTT
Source organism: Oscillospiraceae bacterium (assembly GCA_902766215.1). GTDB lineage: Bacteria > Bacillota > Clostridia > Oscillospirales > Oscillospiraceae > RUG11142. Next base: position 12,388 of record CACXCV010000052.1, on the reverse strand, counting down.
GACGGTGCTTTCCACCTCTGGGGGCGAGGGGCTGCGCTTCTCGCCGGTCTTCACCTCGAAGGCCACGGCCCTGCCCTCGGCAAACACTGCCACGGCAAAGCCGTTGACCAGCTTGATGGCCGCCGCCTCCAGCGTGTCCACCGGGTCGGCCACAGCATTGTTCACCGCGCCGGCCACGGCCTGGGCCGCCTGCGCCTCCGGCGGCAGGTCGGCCAGGTGGCGCACCATCGGGCCGATGACATATTCGCTGATGTCCGACCCGGACACCAGCCCGTCGATGAAATACAGGCCGATCATCCCGCCGGGCACGGCAATCTGCCGGGCAACAAAGTCGGCCGCGCCCTCAAACAGGGCGCGCAGCGCCTCGTCCGTCAGCGGGCCAGGAAACAGCGGCTCCGGCCGCGGCTGGGGCGGCGGCAGCACTGCCATGGTCATCGCCTCCTGCGTTGGTTTTCCTTAGTGTTTCCGCCGGCAGCGGTTCTATCCCCGCCCGGGCGCAAAAAAGGAAAATTTCCTGTTGACAAGCCGCCGCTTTCATGTTATTATATCGGAGCAATCGGACGATTAGCTCAGCTGGTATGAGCATCCGCTTGACGTGCGGAGGGTCACAGGTTCGAGTCCTGTATCGTCCACCAAGCCACGGCCTGTGCCGTGGCTTTTCTTTTTGTCCCAGAATCTTAACACTGTGTTATTTGCTTTCCGCCGGCAGCTATGGTAAAATGACAGTCGTTGATGCGAGTGGTGGAGTCTGTCATAGGGCCGCGTGCCCTATTCGCATGAATAACCGGCTGTTCTGACCCGGTGTGCCGCCGCGCCGCCCCACAGGGGGGTGCCAGCGGCATCAGCTCCGGACGGCGGCAGGCTCCGCACCGAGCGCCCACGCGGCGCCCTGTGCGGCTTTTTTGTTTGCCTGCACCGCTCTGTCCATCGACAATCCATATTTCTGAAAAGGACAACCACAATGAGGAAAACCAAGATCATCTGCACCATCGGGCCTGCCAGCAGCGACCCCCAGGTCTTTGCCGACATGTGCCGGGCCGGGCTGAACGTCGCCCGCCTGAACTTCTCCCACGGCACCCATGCCGAGCAGCTGGCCAAGCTGAACATGATCAAACAGGTGCGCGAGGAGCTGAACCTGCCCATCGCCATCATGCTGGACACCAAGGGGCCGGAATACCGCATCCGCACCTTTCAGAACGGGAAAATCACGCTGCACAACGGCGACAGCTTTACCTTTACCACCCGCGACGTCCCCGGCGACGAGCACATCGTCAGCGTCAGCTATGACGGTCTGGCCGGCGACCTGGCTGTCGGTGACACGATTCTGGTCAACAACGGCCTGGTAATCTTCCGCGTGGAGCAGATCGACGGCACCGAGATTCACTGTACCGTGGCTGCCGGCGGCGAGCTGTCCGACCGCAAGAGCATGAGCTTTCCCGGCAAGGTGCTCGAGCAAGTCTACCTCAGCGAGCAGGACAAGGACGACCTGCTCTTCGGCATTGAAAACGGCGTGGATTTCATCGCCGCATCCTTTGTCTCGCGCAAGCAGGACATTGTCGATCTGAAGGAGTTTCTGGCGGCCCACGGCGGCAGCCACATCGATGTCATCGCCAAGATTGAAAACCGCACCGGCATCAACAACATTGACGAAATCTGTCAGGCCTGCGAGGGCATTATGATCGGCCGCGGCGACCTGGGCGTAGAGGTGCCGTATGCCGAGCTGCCCGCCATCCAGAAATATCTCATCACCAAGTGCCGCCTGCTGGGCAAGCGGGTCATTACCGCCACCGAGATGCTGGAGTCCATGATCCATAACCCCCGCCCCACCCGCGCCGAGATCTCCGACGTGGCCAACGCCGTCTATGACGGCAGCAGCGCCGTGATGCTCTCCGGCGAGTCTGCCGCAGGCAAATATCCGGTGGAGTCGGTAAAGGCCATGTCCTCGATTGTGGAGGAGACCGAGCAGCACATTCATTATGAAAAACGGTTTAAAACAACCGACTTTCAGATTAAAAATCTCTCCGACGCCATCTCCCACGCCACCTGCTGCATGGCCATCGACATCGGGGCCAAGGCCATCGTGGTCAGCTCGCTGTCGGGCATGACGGTGCGGATGGTGTCGCGCTTCCGCGTGCCCACGGTGATCATCGGCATGGCCACCAACAAGGCCGTGTGGTACAAGCTGGCGCTGTCCTGGGGCGTGCTGCCCGTGCTGAGCGAGCAGTTCAACTCCACCGACGTGCTGTTCTACCACGCGCTGCAAACCGCCAAGAAGGTGCTGAACCTCCAGCCCGGCGACAACGTGGTGATGACCGGCGGCATTACCAACGGCGTCTCCGGCAACACCAACCTAATCAAGGTCGAAACCGTCTGACAAGACGCACAGGCCCCCTGCCATGCGGCAGGGGGCCTGTTGGGTTTTTGCGGACGGGTCCGGCGGCTCAGCCCTCGGCCCGGGCCTTCATCCAGCGGTACACCGCCGGGCCAACGACCCGGTCGGCCGGGCGCAGCACGTCGTCCTGCATGCCGCAGACCACGTCGAGATTCATGTGCTCGGCGGGCGCTTCGTTTTTGCTGGGCCAGGCCGGCAGACCCTCGCCGTTGGGGTTGCCGCTGCGGATAAAGTTGGCCCAATAGGCTGAGACGGTCTGCTGCAGCGCCCGATCCTGCGGGGTGTACAGGGGAGCCAGATGCGCCGCCGTCTCCAGCGTGTCAAAGGCATAGAGGATCTCCATGCCGTGATAGGCCCCGGCGCGGTCCAGCCGGCGCGAAAATACATACTGATAGGTGGGCAGATGGTATTTCTCCACCCGCAGCCTGGCCCAGGCCAGGTGCCGGGCGTACCAGTAGTCCCGGGCCAGCTGATTGGCATAGGCGTCAGCGCCCTCGTCCATGGGATAAAGATCGGTGGGGATGCCCAGCCGCGCGGACACACGCGCAATATACGGTACAGCAGCAGTGCGGCTGCCCTCGTCCAGGTTGGTCCCCAGCATCACAGGGATCTGCGCACAGTGGTTTTGCAGCAGGCGGTCGCCCTGGGCCGAAGGGATCACCACGCCGTCGATGACCGGGGTGCAGAAGCGCCCCGTGACCTCGGTCATGGCGTTGGCGCGCTCCTTCACCAGGGCCGACACCGGCAGGCGGCGCAGCTCATCCAGCGAGCGGCAGCCCAGAGCCTCGGCGGTCTTCACGCCGTCAGGCGCCGCCTCGTCGAAGGTGATGTCCCGCTCGGGCTGGAACACGTCACCGCTCTGGCAGATGGCCCCGTGAATCAGCCCCTGCCCCATGGGCACGGCCATGATGTTGCCCACCGAGGCCGAGCCGGCGCTCTGCCCGGCAATGGTCACGCGGCCCGCATCGCCGCCAAAGGCGGCGATGTTCTCCTGCACCCAGCGGAGCGAGGCCAGCTGGTCCAGCAGGCCAAAGTTGCCGCCGGTTCCATAGGGGCTTTCGGCCCGCATATCCGGGTGGCAGAAAAAGCCCATAATGCCCACGCGATAGTTCACTGTGACGGTAATCACGCCCAGACGGGCAAAGTTCGTGCCGTCAAAGGCCGGGTCGCTGGCACTGCCGTTCTGATAGGACCCGCCATAAAACCACACAAGCACCGGCAGCGGCCGGTCCGCCTCCGCCGGGGCATAGATGTTGAGATACAGGCAGTCCTCGCTCTGATACAGCCGCCCCATGGGCGAATCCGGCCCGCCCGCGCACTGCGCCGGCATGGCGGAAAAAGTGTCCGCCGGGCGGACGCCGCCCCAGGGCAGCGGCGGCTGCGGCTCGCGCCAGCGAAGGGCGCCCACCGGGGCCGCGGCATAGGGCACGCCCCTGAAGACGGCCACGCCGCCGCACACCTGCGCCTCCAGAATGCCCTGGGCGCAGCGAACCTGTTTGCGTTCCATTGTGTTGTCCTCCTGATTCAAGCAGATGTTTTGATTATATCACACCACGCCGGATTATGAAGAGGGTTTTCCACAGTTGCCTTTTATTTTTATAAATGATATGATAGAAAAAATCTGATTTTATCTGCGGAAGGAGACCCGACCATTATGGCTATCCTGCATGCTGTAACTACCAGCGGCCCGGTGCGCGGCGTATGCTGCCAGACCGCGCCGATCACCCGCTTTCTGGGCATCCCATACGCCGCCGCCCCGGTGGGCGATCTGCGGTGGAAGGAGCCGGTCAGCCCCGCCCCCTGGATTGACGAGCGTCTTTGCGACGACTATGGCTATTCCTGCTGGCAGCGGGACAACACACAGTCGCCCCAGTTTCTGCTGGACTGCCAGCGCAACCCGGTAAAGCCCCGCCCCCTGCGCATGAGCGAGGACTGCCTGAGCCTGAACATCTGGACCCCCGCGGCCGACACCGGCGATCGCCTGCCTGTGATGGTCTGGTTCTACGGCGGCGGCCTGCAGGGCGGCACCACCGACGACATTGTGTTCGACGGCGAGGGGCTGTGCAGCCACGGCGTGCTGCTGGTCACGGTGAACTATCGCACCGGTGTGTTCGGCTATTTTGCCCACGAGGCGCTGGAGGCCGAGGACCCGCACCATGCCTCCGGCAACTATGGCCTGCGCGACCAGATTTTTGCCCTGCAATGGGTTCACGACAACATTGCCGCCTTTGGCGGCGATGCGGGCAATGTGACCATCTTCGGCTGCTCGGGCGGCGGCCGCTCGGTGCAGGGTGTGGCCTGCTCACCGCTCAGCCGCGGGCTGGTTCACCACGCCGTGTGTCACAGCGCCGGCGGGCTGAACCCCGACTATTCCACCGACTATGCCGAGCTGAAGGCCCAGGGTCAGGCTCTGATGGAGCTGTGCGGCTGCCGGACGCTGGACGAGCTGCGCCAGGTGCCCGCCGACGTACTGCAGAAGCAATATGAGGACTTTGGCTATTGGTTCAACATCACCGGCGACGGTTATGCCCTCCCTCTGCCCATGGACGAGATGGTACGCCAGGGCCGGCAGGCCGACCTGGACTATCTGCTCTGCACCATGGACGACGAATTTCTCCTGCCCCTGCGGGGCGAGGTGAGCCTGGCCAACTTTGAGGACGTGCGCAAGACCTATCGCGGCCGCACCCGGATCCTGGGCCAGGTGATCCAGCCCACCACCGATGCCGAGGCGGTAGACGCGGTGGTTCACGCCGAGGCCTATGAGATGAAGTCCGCCCAGCTGGCCTGGGCGCGCGTGCAGGCCGCTCAGGATAAAAAGCCCGTACGGCTGTCCACGTTTGTCCACAAGATGCCCGGTGAAAACGGCGCTGCCGGTCACGGCGATGATCAATATTACATCTTCCACACGCTTTTCCGCATCTGGCGGCCCTTTACCGCCCAGGACGAGGCGCTCAGCCAGACGCTGATGCGCTATTGGACCAACTTTGCCAAGACCGGTGACCCCAACGGCGAGGGCCTTGCCCCCTGGACACCCTATACGCTGGAATCTCCCCTGACGCTGACCATCGACGTGGATCACTGTCAGATGGAAGACCGGTCGCATCCCTTCCTCACGCAGGTGTCCGACGCCTACATCCGCGGCTGAGCGGATTAACTATCCGCCTGCACCATTGTCCCGCCCGGGCGGCTTTCCGGCTGCCTGGGCGGGCTTTTCGCCGGATCGGGGCTTGCTTTTTTGCCCGATATCCGCTATGCTAGGCTTTGAATGTTTTCATGCTAAGGAGTTGACCCGCCGTGCATCGCCATCTTTCGCTGGGGAAAAGCCGGATCGACCTCACCGAAGGGCCGATTTTCAAAAATCTGATGGTCTTCACCCTGCCCATCCTGCTGGGCGCCATCGTCACCCAGCTGTATAACGTCGCCGACTCGATCATCGTGGGCCAGTTTGTCAGCGCCGACGCGCTGGCCGCCGTCTCGGCCAGCAGCCCGGTGATGAGCCTGATCAACATGTTTCTCATCGGCCTGTCGGCCGGCTCCAGCGTGGTCATCGCCCAGCGCGTGGGCGCCAGGGACCGCGACGCCCTGCAGAACGCTGTGGGCACCATCGCCTGCCTGACGCTGCTCTGCTCGCTGTTCATCACCGTGGTGGGGCTGCTGATCAGCCGCCCGCTGCTGGCCGTGCTGGGCACGCCGGAGAACATTTTCAGCGACTCGCTGGCTTACCTCATCGTGGTCTATCTGGGCACCACCGGCAATATGATCTACCAGATGGGCAGCGGCGCGCTGCGCGGCATGGGCGACTCCACCTGGCCGTTTTTGTTTCTGCTCATGTGCAGCGTGCTCAACATCGTGCTGGATCTGGTGGCCGTGCTGGCGCTGGGGCTGGGCGTGCTGGGCGTGGCCATCGCCACCGCCGTGTCGCAGCTGGTCTCCGGCATCGGCGTGCTGATCCACCTCAACCGCGGCGGCTACGGCGTGAAGGTCACGGCGCGCACGCTGCGCCTGGACGGCCGCGAAACCCGCCAGGTCATCGGCATCGGCCTGCCCGCCGCCATTCAGAACATCGGCAACGCGCTGGCCGCGCTGTGCGTGCAGTCGTCGGTCAACGTATTCGGCCCGGCCTTCATCGCCGCCAACAGCATCGTCACCAAGGTGGACGACTTGATCAACATCCCCGTGATGGCCCTGAGCACTGCCCTGTGTACCTATGTGGGGCAGAATATGGGCGTGTTCCGGCTGGACCGCATCAAAAAGGGCATCAACGACAGCATTCTCAGTCTCTGCGCCCTGGGCGTGGTGCTGTGCGGGCTGCTGATCGCCCTGCGCAATGTGTTCCCCTGGCTGTTTACCGACAGCGCCGAGGTGGCGGCCTATGCCTCTGACGGCCTGTTTATCATGTCGTTCATGTGCCTGTTCCACGGCATCGACCGCTGCCTGGTCAACGCCATGCGCGGCGCGGGCAAGTCGGTGGTGCCGATGATCACGGCGCAGTTCGGCGCGTTTTCGCGCATTCCGCTGGCCTATTTCCTGGCTGTGAAAACCGGCGACTGGCACGGCATCTTCTACGCGCTGCTGATCGCGTCGTTTCTGCGCATGGCGGCCATCGCCGTGTATTACTACTGCGGCGGCTGGAAGCACGCCGTGCAGAAGTTTGAGGCTCAGCGAAAGCAGGCCGCCCAATGAGCCGCAGCGAACCGGTCGAGCTGACCGTAATGTGTATGCTCCGTGACGGGCAGGGCCGCCTGCTGATGCAGCAGCAAAAGCCCAGCTGGCCGGGGCTGGCCTTTCCCGGCGGGCATGTCGAACCGGGCGAGTCGTTCACCGGCGCAGTCGTCCGTGAGATGCGCGAAGAGACGGGGCTGACCATTCTTGACCCGCAGCTGTGCGGCATCAAGCAGTTTCAAGCGGACGAGTGCACGCGGTATGTCGTGCTGTTTTACCGGGCCAGCCGCTTTACCGGCACGCTGACCCCCTCGGCCGAGGGCGAGGTGTTCTGGCTGCCCCGGGATGAGCTGGCGCGCTATCCCCTGGCGGAGGATTTCCTGGATATGCTGCGCGTGTTCGAGTCGGACTTGCTCAACGAGTTTTATTATCACAACGGCCAATATCAGCTGCTGTGAAAGCCGAAATACTTGTGCGGTCTTTACAAAAAGAGACGATTTTAACTTGACACCAGAACAGAAATACACTACAATAATTAATGTGTATTGGTGTGTTCATTGCGGAGGGAAGCAGGCTGATACCTGCTTCCCTCCGTTCGTTTGAGGTTTTTCCCCGTTCCTGCACTCAATCTTCCTTTTCAATGTTCGGAGACATTGAATAAGGAGGTGAGTTCGGAGATTATGGACATTTTGTATATCATTTTGCCCCTGATTGGGTTTATCATCGGCGCCGCCGCCTTCTTCTTTGTCGGCGCCGCGTATCGGAAGCGCACCGCCGAAAAGGAAATCGGCAGCGCAGAGGAAGAGGCTACCCGGATCATCAACAAGGCCATCAAGGCCGGTGAGAGCAAACAGCGCGAAATGCTGCTGGAAGCAAAGGACGAAATCCATAAATCCCGAACGGAATTTGAAAAGGAAGTAAAAGAGAGCCGCGCCGACCTGCAGAAGCAGGAGCGCCGCCTGCAGCAAAAGGAAGAAACCCTCGACAAAAAAACAGACGCGTATGAAAAACGCAAGGACGAACTGGCAAAGAAGCATGCCCAGGCTGACGCGCTGCGCGAAGAGATCGAGCAGATCAAGCGTGCCCAGCTGGCAACGCTCGAACAGGTCTCCGGCATCACGCAGGACGAGGCCAAGGCCTATCTGCTCAAGCAGGTAGAGGACGAGGTCCGCCACGAGAGCGCCATCCGCATCAAGGAGATCAAAGAGCAGTGCAAAGAAGAGGCAGACCAATACGCGCGCGAAGTCATTTCCATTGCCATCCAGCGCTGTGCGGCGGATCACGCCGCCGAGACCACGGTTTCTGTCGTGCCGCTGCCCAACGACGAGATGAAGGGCCGCATCATTGGCCGCGAGGGCCGCAACATCCGCACCCTGGAAACCATTACCGGCGCTGACCTGATTATCGACGACACGCCCGAGGCCATCACCGTTTCCTGTTTTGACCCGGTCCGCCGCGAGGTGGCGCGTCTGGCGCTGGAAAAGCTGATTACCGACGGCCGCATCCACCCCACCCGCATCGAGGACATGGTGGAAAAGGCCCGCCGCGAGGTCGATGCCACCATCAAGCAGGAGGGCGAGCGCGCCACCTTTGCCACCGGCGTCCACGGCCTGCATCCCGAGCTGATCAAGCTGCTGGGCCGGCAGAAATACCGCACCAGTTACGGTCAGAACGTGCTGAATCACTCCATCGAAGTGGCACACATCGCAGGCCTGCTGGCCAGCGAGCTGGGCGAGGATGTCCAGCTGGCCAAGCGTGCCGGCCTGCTGCATGACCTGGGCAAGTCGGTTGACCACGAGATGGAAGGTTCCCACGTGCAGCTGGGCGTGGAGCTGACCCGCCGCTATAAGGAGAGTCCCGCTGTGATCCACGCCATCGAGGCGCATCACGGCGATGTCGAGGCGCAGACCGTCATCGCCTGTCTGGTGCAGGCTGCCGACGCCATCTCCGCCGCCCGTCCCGGCGCCCGCCGTGAGAACATCGAAAACTATGTCAAGCGGCTCGAGCGGCTGGAGACTCTCACTGCCAGCTTCCCCGGCGTGGAAAAGGCCTATGCCATTCAGGCCGGCCGCGAGGTCCGCGTGATGGTCAAGCCCGACGAGATCAGCGAGGACGCCATGATTCTCCTGGCCCGCGACATTGCTAAGAAGATTGAGGACGAGCTGGAATACCCCGGCCAGATCAAGGTCAACGTCATGCGCGAGACCAAAGCAGTGGAATACGCAAAGTAAACAGAATCCGGATATCACACCAGCGCAGCGGACTCTCCGCTGCGCTGGTTTTTTATGCGGCGACACCCAGGATAGCGCCAACTCAAAAAACTGCCGTCCGGCGCACGGCGTCAGTTCGCGGCGCCCCGGGCAGCTGTGCCCGCTGCTGCGCGCCGCATTTTGCGCCAGTGCGCCGCGCTGCGTCCCGACGTATAAGAACATTCACCACGCAGATTGAGGTGCAGCGCTCGTGTAATCCCGCATCCACGCAATCCCCGCTGCGCCGGTGCACGGTCAGCCCCATACGCACGCAGCAAAAGACCCCGGCGTCCGTCTGCTGGCGGACGCCGGGGCTGCATTTTTAAGGATTTGGGATTATCTCCAGGACTCCACGCCATAGGCGTTGCGCACGTAGTTGTGCGTGTTGGCCGCTTCCTGAATGGCCAGGTAGTACCAGGCCGTGGTCTTGGCGTTATCCGTGAAGGTCGTCATGTGGGCGCCCAGATCGTTCACACTGGAGGGGTTGCGGTCCAGCATCCGGTTGATGATGGTCACAACCTCGGCACGGGTGATGTTCTGGTTGGGCTTGAAGCTGCCGTCCTTATAGCCGGTAACCCAGCCTTCCTTAGCCGCGACACGGATGCTCTCTGCCGCCCAGTGGTTGCTGGTGTCGGTAAAGGAGATGCCGCCGGTCAGGTTGGAGAACTTGGCAACCATGGCAGCCATCTCAGCACGGGTGATGTAATTGCCCGGCTTGAAGGTGCCGTCGGCATACCCGTTGATGATGCCGGCGTTGCTCAGGGTCGAGATGGCGGTGTTGGACCAGCGGGTAGCCTTCACATCGGTGAAGCGGTTGCTGCTGGTGTCATACTTGGCATGGGACTGGCTGGTCATCAGACGGTAGAGCATCATGGCCACTTCTTCGCGGGTGATGTTGGCATTGGGACGCACGGTACCGTCGGCATAGCCGGTGAGGTAAGCCACGTGGTTGTCCTTGTCCAGCATCAGTTCTTCCGCAGAGTAGGTGTTGACATACTTGACAATCATCGAGTTGCCGTTGATGACAAACTTCTGGCCGTCGGCGCTCAGGTCGCCGCTGACCGAAACCGTCAGGTTGTAATCGCGGATGCTCGCGTCCACTTCGTAGATGTAATAGGTGCCGTTGGGCAGGGTGATGTAGGTCTTTTCGCCGCTGGCCAGCTTCACGGTCTTAAAGGGCTTCTTCATGTCGCTGGAAGCATAGATCTCAAAGGTGTTCTGCTTTGCGGCGGCGGCCAGCTCAATGGGGGCCTTGATCTCGTTGGTCAGAACCAGCGTGCCCTCATTAGCCACATAGCTCCAGGTGCCATAGATGGTCGTGTTGTCTTCGATCTTGATCTTCTGGCCCGGATAGACAGAAACGGTTTCGGTATAGGAGCGGTAGGGATAGGTGCTGCTGTAGCGGACCACGTCCATCTCCCAGCCGTCAAAGACCCAATAGCCGGTTCTGGTCTGGTAGTAGCGGTTATAGTCCCAGTTGTAGTTGTCCCAATACCAGGTGTTGTTGATGGGGTCCCACTTCCAGGTGCCGTCCTTCACGTTCCAGTTGACATCCTTGGGTGCATAGGCCACAGTGGCATAGTCGCCATAGGCATAGGTGTTCGTGTCAACCGGCAGGGTGGCGCCATAGGGGGCCTCGCCGCGCCACTGATAGGTCACGGTATAGCGGCCGGTGGGCGGGGTGGGCGTGCTGGAGCCGGCAACCTCCACAGTGAAGGTCACGGGATCGGGCTTCCAGCTGGTGCCGTTATACAGCATGGTCACGCTGTAGGTCGTGTTGGGATACTTCAGCTCCAGCTTGCCGTTAACATCGGCATTGAAGGAGGAGACCAGCGTGCTCAGGCCCATCGTGTTGAGGGTCACGGTGCAGGTATAGGTGTTGCCCATCTTGGACACTGCCGAGATGTCATAGCCATAGCGGTCAACCGTGTAGGTCTTGGAAACGAAACCGTTGGTCATCGTCACCTGAACCTTCAGCGTGCTGGGAGCGGCGGGCGTCGTGCCGGGGTTTACCGTCGGCTTCTGAATCGGATCGACGGTGAAGACCACCGGGTTCCAGTTCAGCGGCTGCCAGACCGTCGTCTCAGGGTTATACTTGAAGGTGACGGTCTTGTTGGCCGTCGTGCCGGGCAGCGTGTGAGTCGTCTTGCAGAAGTCACAGCCATTGAAGCTGACGCCGGGGATCACTTCCACATCGCAGTAGTACACACCGCCGATGACGGAGATACTCTCGTCGTGGATCTTCACCGCCTCAGCCGTCAGCTGGTGCGTGTGACTGACGCCATAGGCGCAGCTCGCGTTGCTGCACTGAAACTCTGCCTTGAGCATCTTGGCTGCGTCGGCAGCCGTGGGTGCTTTGGGCGTGCCGGCCGCCATGGCCGGAATCATCAACGAGGCCGCCATGACAACGACCAGCAGCAGAGACAGCAGGGATTTGCATGTGCGTTTCATCATAAATTCCACCTTTCATCATAATCAGCCTGGATACACGAACTGTGGGCAAATGCCGCCCACTCTCCCTTGCTTTGTCCATTAGACGCGGCGGCGGGGGAAAAGGTTCCCGTGCAGGCAGACTTTTTCATCCTGGTTTCAGTATAGCATTCGCTCCCGGCAAAGTCTATAGAGGGGTGGAAATGTAATCAAAGTTTAACAGATTGCTCCCCGTGCAGGTGCAAAAAAAACACCCCCGGCCCACAAGGGGCCGGGGGTTCCTTCGATATTCTGTCAGGCCGTAAAGCCTGTCATGCAATCAATCAGGGGTTAGGGGATCAAAGCCTGTGCGGCGGCAATGGCCTCGGCCAGCTCGCCGCCCTCGGCAGCCACGATCTTGGCGCCAGCGGTCAGCTTAACCCAAACATTGTAGGTGTCGACCAGCTTCTTCTCCGCAACGCTCTGCTCCACAGGATTCTGGGCAGCCTCGACCGCGGCCTTAGCAGCGATCAGAGCCTTGGCGGTAGCGACATACTTGTCAGCAACCTCTCTGTAGAAATCGAGGTAGCTCATGTCGATGTCCTCGTCGTAGGACAGCATATCCAGAACCTTCAGCTCGGTGGCGCTCATGGCGTTGTACAGAGCGGCGATACCG
>CACXCV010000051.1 GCA_902766215.1 Oscillospiraceae bacterium | reverse complement strand
GCTGGGTCAGCACATCAAAAACCAGGTTCAGCTGCTCGTCCGTCAGCACCTGCTGATGGCTCTTGGGCTTTTCATACTTTTCGGTGATCAGTTCCATCACCTGCTTGCTGGGAATGCCAAAATCCTTTGCAACTTCTCCAATGCGATATTTTTGTAAACTCATAAATCCGCCTCCACGTTCCGCTTTCGCGGCTGTCTGCCGCGATTGCCGCGGCGTTATGAATACGTCTGTCTCATCCGATTGATACTGGACCCGATCCGGCCGCCCGCCCGGACAGCGCGGCGGCTCACGTCTTTTTCACCCTGCGCCGCTGGGCCTGCTCGGCCGTGCGCCGCTGCGTGACACGCTTACTGCGGACAAGCAGGCCGCGTACAATGGGGTCGTCCTCTGAAAGGCCCATGGCCCGCACAAGGCTCAGCGCCATACGCACGTCCGACAGCGCCAGCATGGCGCATCCGCCGCGGCCAATGGCCCCGCCCAGCGTCAGCTTGTCATAGGGCAGGCTCAGCAGGGGCGTGTCGTGCAGCGCGGCAAAGCGCCCGGCGCGGCGGCGCGTGTTCTCCGCCGCGTCGGCGGCCAGCAGAATCACACGGGCGCGTCCCGGCTGGGCCAGCGCGACGACCGGTTCTTCGCCAATGGCCAGGTGCCCGCCCTTGTGGGCCAGGCCCAGCAGCCCCAATACCTTATCCATGCTGCGCCTCCCTGGCATCTTTTGCCAGCGCGTCGTAAATCTCCGGCGGAATGGCTGTGCCGAAGGCGCGGCTGAGGGCGCCGGACTTCTGCGCCTTGCGCAGGCAGGCCGGGTCAGGACACACATAGGCCCCGCGGCCGGGGGACTTGCCGCTGTGATCCAGCGAAACCGTGCCCTCGGGCGAGCGCACGACGCGCACCAGCTCGCGCTTGGGCTTCATCTCCCGGCAGCCAACGCACTGCCGCAGAGGAACTTTCTTAGGCATCTGACCACCCTTTCTGATCAGTCGTCTGCCGGAGCCTCCTCAGAGGACTCCTGCGCCTCGCTCTCGGCGTGGGCCGGGAAAAGGCCGTCATCCGGCGCGGAAGCCGGCTTGATATCAATCTTATATCCGGTCAGGCGGGCAGCCAGACGGGCGTTCTGCCCCTCTTTGCCGATGGCCAGGCTCAGCTGGCCGTCGGGCACGATGACGCGGCAGGCCTTGGCCCCTTTCTGACAGGTGACGGAAATCACGTCCGCCGGGCTGAGCGCCTGGGCGATAAACGCTTCTGGCTCGTCATAATAGCGGACAATGTCCATTTTTTCGCCGTGCAGCTCGTCCACCACGGCGCCCACGCGGCCGCCGCGGGGGCCGACGCACGCGCCCACCGGATCCATTGCCGGGTCAGACGCCCAGACGGCCAGCTTGGTGCGGCTGCCGGCCTCGCGGGCGATGGAGCGAATCTCCACGCTGCCGTCGGCAATCTAGGGTACCTCCAGCTCGAACAGGCGCTTGACCAGGCCCGGATGCGTCCGCGAAACCATAATCTGCGGGCCACGGTTGCTGCGGCGCACCTCTACCACGTAGACGCGGATCATGTCGCCCTCGTGATACACCTCACCGCGAATCTGCTCGCCGGAGGCCAGCAGGGCCTCGGTCTTGTCGGTGGGGCTGCCGATGCGGACAATCATATCGCCGGACTGCGGCTCGATGCGCAGCACCGTGCCGGTGAGAATCTCGTGCTCGCGGGAGTTGAACCGATCGAACACCATGCCGCGCTCGGCCTCGCGCATGCCCTGAATGATCACCTGCTTGGCCGTCTGGGCTGCGATGCGGCTGAAGGCGCTGGTCTGCATTTCCAGGCTGACCAGATCGCCCAGCTGGCAGGTCGGCTCGATCTCGCGGGCCTTGGACAGCTCGATCTCTGTGGCGGGGGTAATCACGTCCTCGACCACTTCCTTCTGCACATACATGCGCATGGAACTGCCGCTGCCGTCGATGAACACATTGTCGGTGTAGCCGGTGCTGTTCTTTTTATACGCGGCCAGCAGCGCCTGAGTGATCTTTTCGATCATATAGTCTTTGGGAATGCCCTTTTCTTTTTCCAGCTGATCCAGTGCGGCAAGAATTTCTTCGTTCATGGTTTTATCCTCCGGTTAAAAGTCAACATGCAGCCGCACCTGTGCGACCTGCGATTTTGTAAAGGAACGGACTGCGCCGGCCTGTTCGATGCTCAGATTGCCGTCCTGCCAGGACAGCAGCTTGCCCACGTGCTCCTTCGCGCCGTCTACCGGGGCAAAGGTGCGCACGCAGACGCTCTGACCCAGATAGCGTGCAAAGTCGCTCGGGCGCTTGAGCACGCGCTCGAGTCCGGCGGAGCACACCTCGAAGGTGTAGCTCTGCTCGATGGGGTCGGCCTCGTCCAGAACAGGGTCCAAAGCCCGGGAGACAGCCTCGCAATCGGTGATATCCACGCCGCCCTCTTTGTCCAGATAAACCCGCAGGAACCACTCGCCGCCCTCGCGGACAAACTCAACGTCCCAGATGGAGCAGCCGTTCTGCGCGGCGATTGGCGCGGCCAGCTGCCAAACCAGCTCGGTTACCTTCATTTGTTGTCATCTCCCGAAACCAAAAGTAAAGAGTGGGGAAAACCCCACTCTCAGTTTCCATCATCCAACTATGGATATTATATCACCGCCGCAGGGGTTTGGCAAGAGTATTTTTAAGAATTATTGCCGTCTGAGGGGGAGATTTTGCATGTTTTTCTGTCGGGATCATCACATTTCGCGCGTTGCGGCCCAAAAAAGAGGGAAACCGGCGCCGTCCCGGCTCTGGTAAAAGCCGCCATGGATAGAAAAGCGATGTCTGCAAATCCTAGGAGCGTGAAACTGAACAAAAGGAGACGTTCTTCCTATGAAAGCAACAGGTATTGTCCGCCGGATCGATGATCTGGGCCGCGTCGTCATCCCCAAGGAGATTCGCAGAACCCTGCGCATCCGCGAGGGTGACCCGCTGGAGATTTATACAGAAAAGGACGGCGAAGTGATTTTCAAAAAATATTCGCCCATGGGCGATCTGAGCGACTTTGCCGCGCAGATTTGCGACTCGATCGGCAAGAATACGGGCCACATGGCCGCTGTGGCGGACCGGGACAGCATCATTGCCGTGTCCGGCGTGCCGCGCCGCGAGCTGCTGGAAAAGCAGAACTCCCAGGAGCTGGACCGGATTATGAACCAGCGCAGCAGCTACCGCTACCACAGCGGGGAAACGCGGCTGCCCTGTGCCGAGCACGTCGAGCGCTATTATCTGGGCGTGGCGGCGCCAATCCTGTCCGAGGGCGACCTGATGGGCTGCGTGATGCTGCTGATGGACGAAAACGGCCAGGAATTCAGCGAGGCAGAGCAGAAAATGTGCCAGACGGTGGCGGGATTTCTGGGCAAGCAGATGGAAAACTGAGCGCGGCGGCGGGGGCGATCCCCGCCGCTTGTTTTTGGCCGGGATAAAATCGGCGCCGGCTGGGGAAACTATCCTGAAGCAGCCCGGGGCGCGCGTGGCGGCGTTCATAATTTGTTCTGTTTTTTGTTACAGAACGTTTTACAGCCGGCCATAATCTGGCCACAGCCTGGGGATATGATCATGTCAACAAAAAGAAAGAACAGGGCGGCAGGAACGCAAGTCTCCCCAGTCCTGATAAAGGAGCGACACAACATGTACGAACCCAATGAACTGCATGATGAAACCTCATATACCCCTCAGACCGAATATGTCCCCGCGGCCGAGCCGAAGAAATCCCCGAAGACCGGACGCCGCCTGGCGGCGATTGCTCTGGTGGCCGCGCTGACCGCCGGCACGGTGGGCGGCGCTGTGGGCTACCGCATGGGCAGCCGGCCGGCAGAGAGCGCGACGGACGGAACAGAAACGGTGAACCAGCTGTCGATGACGCAGCAGCCCGCGCACACGGCGACCAGCCTGGCGGACAACGGCCTGGAGCTGGCCCCGGCGCACAGCGACAAGCTGCTGGAGCCGGCGGATGTCTACGCGCAGAACGTGGACGCAGTAGTGGCTATCAACACTGAGGGCAGCCAGAACGTCTGGGGACAGGCAACCCGCTTTGCCGCCAGCGGCAGCGGCTTTATCATCACCAAGGACGGCTATGTGGTGACCAATCACCACGTGATTGAAAATGCGACCACCATTACTGTCACGCTGACCTCCGGCGAGAGCTATCCGGCGGAGCTGATCGGCAGCGATGAGGAAAACGATGTGGCCCTGCTGAAAATCGACGCCGCGGACCTGCCGGTGGTTTCCATCGGCGACAGTGATGACCTGCAGGTGGGCGCGCAGGTGGCTGCCATCGGCAACCCCCTGGGTGAGCTGACCAACACCCTGACCGTGGGCTATGTCAGCGCGCTGGATCGTGAGATCAACACCGACGGCACGCCGATCAACATGCTGCAGACCGACGCGGCCATCAACAGCGGCAACTCCGGCGGCCCGCTGTTTGACATGTATGGCAATGTGGTGGGCATTACCACGGCAAAGTATGCCAGCTCATCCATCGAAGGCCTGGGCTTTGCCATTCCGATCAACGACGCGATGTATATCATCTATGACCTGATGGAGTACGGCTATGTGACGTCCCGGCCGTATATGGGCGTGTCGATCCGCGACCTGGATTCGGTCACCGCTTCGTATTATTCCCTGCCGGTGGGCGTCTATGTGGGCGAGGTCACCGAGGGCGGCGCGGCTGAGCGCGCCGGTGTGCAGCAGGGCGACATCATTGTCGGCCTGGGCGACCGCGAGGTCAGCTGCTACAATGACCTGTCCGCGGCGCTGAAGCACTACCATGCTGGCGACACTGCCACGCTGAAGCTTTACCGCGCGGGCGCCGAGGTGGAGGTGCAGATCACCTTTGATGAAAAGCAGCCGGACACGGCCGAAGCTGATCAGACGCCCGAGGAGCAGCAGCCGGCCGACCCGTGGCAGACTTATCCGGGCAGCGGCAACGGCGGCGTGCACTGACCGCGGCGGCAGGCCGTAAAGAAAAACAGAAAACCAGCGCCTCACCACCTGCCGGGTGGTGAGGCGCTGGTTTGTTATTCTCCGGGGCGCGGCGCGCTGCCTGCCGGGACGGAGGGCGGCAGACCCCACAGCTCTTCGGCCAGACGAACCGTCTGTGCCGGGGAGCGGGCCTCGTCGCGCAGAATGACCGGAAAGCCTGCGTGCAGAAAGCGGTCATACTGCTCCGGCGAGTTGATCCGCTGCAGGCAGGCGCGAAAGTTGTTCATGGCCCGGGCTGGGTCCGGCTCCTGCATCAGCAGCCGGTATAGAAACTGCTTTTCCCGGTCCGGTCGGTCGAAAAAGCGGCCGACGGAGATGGACGGATCAGCCAGCATCACCAGCACATGCGCCGGGTCGGAGATGGCGTGCAGCGTGTCCAGTGTAATGTTGGTATCGACGAACACCGGCCTGCCCTGCTGGCTGAGCCGGGCGAGAATCTCCTGCTCCAGCACGGTGCATTCCCGGTTGCAGCCCTCGACCCAGGCGGCGTATTCGTCGGGCGTGCGGCGGATAAACGCGCGCCAGTCCGTCAGGTCGCGGGTATAGGTCAGGTAGGGAAAGGCGCGGCTGTCCAGCCCGGGGAGCAGCGCGTCGTGATAGTTTTCCCCACAGGCGACGCCGCCGCGCTGCGCCGCCAGGTTTTTCACCAACGTGGACTTGCCGGCATAGGCAGTGCCGGTGATGAAGTAGACATTATCCAATTTCATGGTATTGTCGTCTCCTGTGTGAAACTGGGTTCTAATGGAACGGCATGCTGCCTGCGCTCGATGAGAAATATAACAGCGCCTGCTACAATCAGCAGCAGACTGATCCACTGTGAAACGGACAACGCCAGAATAAAGCCCCTGGTTTCATCGTATCGATACCGTTCCAGAAAGAAACGCACCAGACTGTATAGCATCAGGTAGGTGCTGAGAACGTGCCGGCCACGAGTGCACCGGTTGACCAGCGTCAGAACAAGACTAAGGCATAATAGGCACGCAGCTTCAACCAGCTGAACTGGAAATATGGGGATGCCGCTTGGGGCAAAAGATGCTGACGGGTAGGTGACGGACAGCGGGCCGTCATAGGGGACACCGTAGCAGCACCCGGCCAAAAAGCAGCCGATTCGACCAAAGGCGTGCGCCAGTGGAAGGAGAAAGACCAGGCTGCGGAGATAGCGCGTTGTGCTGATGTGGTGAATCTGCCCGGCCAGCAGAGCGCCGGACACGCCGCCGATCAACCCACCGTAAAAGACAAACCCGCCTTGCATCAACTGGTTAAAATAAGTAGTGGTAAAAAAACGCGGCCAGTCGATCTCGCACCACGAGACGGCGAGGTAGAGCAGTTTGGCCCCCAGCAGTCCGCCCAGCACGGCGTAAGCTTCAAGCAGCAGCAGTCCGTCGGTGGAAAGAGATCGCTGTCTGCAAATCAGCATGGCCAGCAGGTTTGATATAGTCAGCCCCAGGGCGATCATCAATCCATAGGATGGGAGTGTGATTCCAAAGACAGAAATATAAGGATACATCATGTTGCTCCGTAATCAAAAAAGAGAGGAGGGCTCCGCAGAACGAAGCTCTCCCTCTTTGCACTGTATTCGTGTCAAGCCAGAGAATCGAGGAAGCTGGCCGCCCCGCTCAGCGCGGCGACACAGGCAACGTAAAGAATGAGACTCAGCACCAGACCGATGATGGACAGCACCAGACCAGCGTTTGCCATACCGGCATTTTTGGGATCTTTCTTCCCAAGAACAGCAAGAACCAGACCGATTACACCGATAATGATGCCAACCCAATTGAAGCCGGAACCGAACAGACCGATTACCACGGAAAGAATGCCGAGGACAAGGGATGCAACAGCCATAATGAATTCCTCTCTTTCTAGTTTTTTACTTGTTCCAGTATAATAAAAACATCACGGAATGTCAATACATGATTTAATATATGATATAATTATATTGCATATTGCAGCTTCTCCGCAAAAATGTCTCTGTCTTTAGGCGGTTTTTTCGCGGCCGCAGTACAATGGGGCTGTAAGGAGGAAGAAAACGATGAATCATTATGCTGCTGGCGGCGGCGTTTTGCAACCGGGACGGCCTGTTTCGGCTGAACGTCCAATAAATTGCAGCGGGGCAGGGACCGGCGCGTGCCGGTCCCTGCCCCGCTGCCTGTTTCGGCCGGTCAGTTGACGCCCACCAGGCGGTTGAGGCGGCTGATAAAGGTCGTGTCGTTGATCTTAAAGGGATAGTTGATGACGATGACATCGTTAACCTCGTGCTCGGCCACAAAGGTGGTCAGGTCGAAGGACGGGTCGTTACTGCCGTTGAACTCGCGGGGGTCGATGACATAGATGGTGTCATAGTGCGAGGTCAGAAACGGAACAAATGCGTTGCCATAGCTCTCCTTGAGCACCACGCAGCTGCGGCCGGTGCCGGCGGCGGTGGTGATGCGGCACAGGGGCGTGTCGCCGGAGATAAAGCAGAGGTATTTGTTGCCCACGCTGTCGCTCATCTCGTCGTTGACCACATAGATGGCGATGCCGTCGGTCATGCTGGCATCGGAGAAATAGCGGGCGTGCGACTCGACAATCGGCAGGTAATAGTCCACATAGTCCGGGTTGTCCAGCAGCACCTGGCTCTGGGCATAGCCCTTGGTATAGTTGTACATGGTGCCGACAAAGCCCTCGTACCGGCCGGTCTGGAACTGGTCCAGCGGCACGGCCTCCAGCCCCGCCGTTTCGCAGAAGGCGGTATAGGCATAATAGGCGCCCAGGGCGGTCCAGTGGTGATCGGTGCGGAAATAGACGTATTCGTCCAGATGCTGGGCGATCTTGTCATAGGCGTCCACAGTTTTTACGCCGGTCATGTTCTGATAGGCATAGTCGATGGCGGCCTTCTGGTCATAGTTGCCCGTGTGATAAAACTCCGGCGTGTAGAACTGCGCCTGGTTGGGCGTAATCAGCGAATAGGTGGTCACGCCCTCGCCCATGGCGGCGGCAATGTTGCTCACGGCCTGGGCATAGGAGGCCACCACGGAATAGGTGCTGTAGGGCACCTCGATGGCGCGGTTGTCCAGAATCAGAATGGCATTGTCAGTGACAAAGGCGTCGGCGTTTTCATACGGATTTTCCCAGGGCTGGTCCGTCTGCTCCGGCGGCGTGTCGGCTGTGCCGGGATCAGGAACGGCAGGATCCGATGCCTCCGGATTGTCCGTGCTGCCCGGGTTGTCAGGGGTATCCTGCGGATTATCCAGGGCGGGATCGTCGGGGACGCTGCCGGGGTCGTCGTCCTTCGGGCCGCTGGGATTTACGGTTTCGCCGGCCTGGTTCAGCGCGTCCTGCACGTTGTCCAGCCGCTCGCCTGCGCCGTGCGAGCCCTGATAGTTGCCGATGACCACCATCGAGTCGCCGCTGCCGCCGCTATAGGTGTAAAAGGCGTTCATCTGCCGGTTGAGACTGCTCAGCCCGCTGCGGCCGGGAAACTGATCGTTGTAATAGCTCTCGTATTCCGAGGCATAGTCGCCGGAGAACCAGCTGCTCAGCGTAAATTTGGGCCGCTGGGCCAGCTGGGTGGGGTGCCCGTCCTCGACCACGATACTCTCGTCCCGGTCCAGCGCCGCCACCAAGCCAAAGCCGACCAGCCAGAGCAACAGCACGCCCAGCAGGATCAGATAGGTTTTTTTCATGTTGCGCATAGGGAGCCTCCCATTGTCAGAAGCGGAAATAGAGGAACGGATTATAGCTGGAGCCGACCAGCGAGGCGGTGCACAGCAGCAGCACGAGGAAGCTGAGCACAAACATCACGCCGGCATACAGTCCCTCGCGGCGGGGGTAGCGGCTCTTGCGCCCGCTGCCGCACAGGCGGGCAAAGATGCGGTGCGCCGTGCGCGGGATGCCGGTGCTGCCCAGCGCCGCCAGCAGCAGCAGCGGCAGGTTGTTGATGAAATAGGTTTTGGTGCTGACCGAGGCAAAGCCGTGACCTGAGAAGCCCAGCATGGCCTTCAGGCACAGGCCCATCCGGCCCAGGTCGGTGAAATAGAACAGCGTCCAGCCGAAGACAATCAGCAGCAGCGTCAGCACATGGCGCAGCGCGGAGGGAATTTTCTGCACCTGGGGGACATACTTCTCAATCAGCAGCAGCAGGCCGTAGTACAGGCCCCAGAAGATAAAGTTCCAGCTGGCGCCGTGCCAGAAGCCGGTGAGGAACCACACCACCAGGATGTTGCGGATGTGCTTGCCCCGGCTGACCCGGTTGCCGCCCATGGGGATGTAAACATAGTCGCGGAAGAAACTGCCCAGGCTGATGTGCCAGCGCCGCCAGAACTCGGTGATTGAGCCGGACAGATAGGGCAGGTTGAAGTTTTCAGGGTACTGGAAGCCGAAGATCCTGCCCAGGCCGATGGCCATATCCGAATAGCCGGAAAAGTCGAAGTAGATCTGGAACGAGTACATGATCATGCCCAGCCAGGCGTCGCCGGTGGTCAGCGTGGCCAGCGTGCCGCCCAGCAGGTTGGTGGCTACCTCGCCCACATAGTTGGCGATGAGTACCTTTTTGCCCAGGCCGCAGCAGAAGCGCGTGGCCCCGTAGAAGGCGCCGCGGACCGTGGTGCGGCGGTTGTCCAGCTGCTCGGCCAGGTCGCTGTAGCGCAGGATCGGGCCGGCAATCAGCTGGGGGAACAGGGACACAAACAGCAGAAAGTCCAGAAACCGGTGCTGCACCTTGACCTGGTCCCGATAGACGTCGATGGTATAGCTCAGCGTCTGGAAGGTGTAAAAGCTGATGCCGATGGG
This sequence comes from Oscillospiraceae bacterium, assembly GCA_902766215.1. GTDB lineage: Bacteria > Bacillota > Clostridia > Oscillospirales > Oscillospiraceae > RUG11142. The sequence continues at coordinate 2,159 of CACXCV010000051.1, read as the reverse complement.
CATGGCCAGCTTGGGCGCGGCAATCGACGTGCCGAACAGCGCGTTGACATTGCTGACAAAGAAGCCGGCATATTTGAACACGCCCAGCAGGCCCAGATTGATGATCAGCGAGGAGACCAGGGCGAAGGTTGCCGGCCACTGGCCGCGATAACGCCCGATGATTTTGCCGTTGACAAAATCGACCAGCGAGGAAAAGATCAGCAGAACGACCCACACCGGCTCGCCCCAGGCGTAGAAATACAGCGAAAAGGCTGTCAGCGCCAGATTCTTCAGCTTGAGATTGGGGCAGAGAAAGTAAACAATCAGGCAGACGGGCAGAAACGAATACAGAAAGACCAGACTGGAAAAAACCAAGGGGAACTCACCACACTTCTCTTTTTGAAATACGTGCGGCCCTAGTATACCAGAGTTTTGCGCCGGGCGCAACCGCCAAAATCCGCGCTGAACGCCGGCTGAACGGACGCGGGCCGCTGCCATTGGCAGCGGCCCGCGAGGTTTGCGGCTCAGTCGAGGATCATGTTGGAAACCTGGCTGATGCTGCCGGCGCCGATGGTCAGCACCACGTCGTCGGCAGTGACGATTTCCTTCAGCCGGGCGGCCAGGTCGTCCAGCGTGGGGCAGAATTCCGCGCCCTCGATCCGCTCGGCCAGCGAGGCGGCGGAGAGGTTGAGCGTGTTTTTCTCCCGGGCGGCATAAATCTCGGTTAGCAGCACCCGGTCGGCCAGCTGCAGCTCGCGGACAAAGTCGTCAAACAGCGCCTTGGTGCGGCTGTAGGTGTGCGGCTGAAAGGCTGCGACCACCCGCTTGCCGGGCGCTTTTTCGCGGATGGAGGTCAGCAGTGCGTGCAGCTCGCCGGGGTGGTGGGCATAGTCGTCATAGACAGCCGCGCCGTTGCACGTGCCCTTGTACTCCATGCGGCGGCCCGCGCCGGTAAACCCGGCCAGCCCGCGGGCAACCGCCTCGCCGGGCAGCCCCAGCACCCAGGCCGAGGCGGCGGCGGCCAGCGCGTTGGTGCAGTTGTGCCGGCCCACCAGCGGCAGGTCCAGGTGACAGTACAGCTCGTCGCGGATGACCACATCAAAGCTGCTCCAGCCGCGCTGGAAGTTGGCGGCGGTCACGTCGCAGCCCTCGTGCAGGCCAAAGGTGAGCATCCTGCGCGGCAGCCCGGCCACGGCCTCCATGGCGTTGCGGTCGTCGCCGCAGACAATCACGGTGCCGCGGTCGGCGGGTGTCAGCTCGGCAAAGGCGCGGAATGAACGCTTGATATCCTCCAGATCCTTGAAAAAGTCCAGATGATCGGCTTCGATGTTGAGAATCACGGCCACCGTGGGATAAAAGTTCAGAAAGCTGTTGCAGTATTCGCAGCTCTCCATGATGATGGTGTCGCCCTTGCCCACGCGGTGCCCCGCGCCCAGCGCCGGCAGATAGCCGCCGATCATCACCGTCGGATCGCAGCCGGCTTCGAGGAAAATGTGCGTCACCATCGACGAGGTGGTGGTCTTTCCGTGGGTGCCCGCCACACAGACGGCATTGGGGTATTTCTTCATCAGCTCGCCCCAGGACTGCGCCCGCTCGAACACGGGAATCCCGGCGGCGCGGGCAGCGGCAATCTCCGGGTTGTCGTCGTGGACGGCGGCGGTGCGGATGACCAGGTCCGCCCCGGCAATGTTGGCCGGGTCGTGGCCGATGGCCACGGAGATCCCGCCGCGTTCAAGCCGGTCGGTAGTCTCGCTGCGCTGCTGATCCGAGCCGGTGACGACCATACCCATGCCGTGAAGCACCTGGCCCAGCGCGCACATGGACACGCCGCCAATCCCCACCAGATGCGCATGGCGCCCGGGGACGAGATAGACAGAGATGGGTGCGGCAGATGTGATATCAGACATGTTGATTCTCCTTCAGGCGGAGCCGAAATATAACACAGGCTTCCAATCGTAATATTATACTGTAATTCTATCATAATTACAAGGTCAAAAACACGGCTTTTTTGCTGCGCGCCGCGCGGACAGATACATTATAATATATACTGCATATACGGGTATGCAGTATATGCGCCGCTGCGGGGCAAAGCGCATCCGCCGCAGGATGCCCTGCGGCGGATGGAACAGAGCGCGGGAAAAAGCGGGCTCAGCCCCCGCCGCCGCACTTGGGGCAGGCGG
>CACXCV010000050.1 GCA_902766215.1 Oscillospiraceae bacterium | reverse complement strand
CCTGTTCATCCTGATGGTGGGCGGGTTCCTGGGCGTGGTAATGCAGACCGGGGCCATCGACGCGGGCATTGGCCGCGTGGTGCGGCGGATGGCCGGCCGCGAGAGCCGGATGATCCCGGTGTTGATGGTGCTCTTTGGCCTGGGCGGCACCACATTCGGCATGTGGGAGGAGACCATGGCCTTTTATCCACTGCTGATCCCGGTGTTCACCGCCGCGGGCTATGACGCGCTGACGGCCATTGCCGTTGTGGTGCTGGGCGCGGGCACCGGCACGCTCTGCTCGACGGTCAACCCCTTTGCCACGGGCATTGCCTCCGGCTTTGCCGGGGTGAGCATGGGGCAGGGGATCCTGCTGCGGCTGCTGATGCTGGCGGTGTTGCTGCCGCTGGCCATCTGGTGGGTGATGCGCCATGCCCGGCGGGTGCGGCGCAGCACCGGCGCGGCCGCTGCTGCGCCGCCGGTGGAGGCCGGGGCGCTGACCCGCGCCCAGAAGACCACGCTCTGGTGCTTTGGCCTGACTTTTGCCCTGATGGTTTATTCCGTCATACCCTTTGACGAGCTGGGCCTGCCGCTGCCCACCCTTGGGTGGTATTTTCCGGAGCTGGCGGGTCTGTTTCTGGTGTCGGGCATGATCATCGGCTTTCTGGCCCGGTTGCGCGAGCAGCAGGTCTATGACGCCTTTCTTAAGGGCGCGGGCGACCTGCTGGGCGTGGCGTTTATCATCGCGCTGTCCCGCGGCATCACCGTGGTGATGAACGACGGCGGCATCACGGACACCATTCTCTACTGGGGCGAGCGCGGCCTGAGCGGCGCGCATGCCATGGTGTTCATTCTGCTGGTGTTTGCGCTGTATCTGGGGCTGAGCTTCCTGATCCCCTCCAGCTCGGGCCTGGCCACGCTGTCGGTGCCGGTGCTGGCTCCGCTGGGCGTTTTTGCGGGGGTAACCGGGTCGCTGATCGTCACGGCCTTTCAGGCTGCGTCGGGCCTGGTGAACCTGATCACGCCCACCTCGGCGGTGATTATGGGGGCGCTGGCCCTGGGCGAGGTCTCCTATCCCCGGTGGCTGCGCTTTGCGGCGGGCTATCTGGTGCTGGCACTGGTGCTCAGCGCCGGCGCGCTGCTGTTGGGCACCGTTCTGCCGGCCATTGCATGAGCCGTATGATAGTAACGGCAGCCGCGCACGCTCTGGCCGAGCGTGCGCGGCTGCCTGTATGGGGAGCGGCCCCTCAGGGCGCGTCCTCCTGGCGGGGGCGCGATGGACCGCCGAACGCGGTGGGAAACTGATGGTGTTCCACCTGCATCAGAAACGCGGCGCGGTCGCCGTTGTTGTTCAGCCATACCTGGGACGGCAGCGGATAATACGCGCCCTCAGTCCAGGGCAGAAATGGCTCATACGGAACCGGTGCGGCCATGAAATCCCTCCTGATTTTACGGATGCGGATAGCATGGCCTGTTTTGCGCGGCCTTATGCGCGGCGTGGTTTACGGCGCTGCAATCGAATGGAAAAACGGCACGGAGGGACAGCGGCCCTAACGGCAGCTTTACGCATAAGATTGCGATAAAAAACATAAAAAGGCAGGATTCAGGTCATAAAAATGAATTAACCTCTTGAAAAGCAATGGTAAACCGAGTAAAATATATATCACCAAACAGACGAATACACAATTTGAAAGAGCGGTTTCCGCGCTTCAGATTGATTTGAGGAGGATGAAATATGGCGTTTTTTGACAACCTTGGGAAAAAGGCTTCCGAAATGACGGCCAAAGCGATGCAGAAGGCACAGGAGCTTTCAGAGACCACCAAACTGAATTCCCTGATTTCCGAGGAAGAAAAGAAAATCAACAATACATACTACCAGATTGGCAAGCTGTATGTCTCTCTGCACAGCGAGGACAGTGAAGAGGCGTTTGCCGGTATGATTGCCTCGGTTGCAGAGGGCGAACAGAAGATCAGCGGCTATCGCCGGCAGATTCAGGACATCAAGGGCGTTCAGCGCTGTGAAAAGTGCGGGGCCGAGGTGGCCAGGGGCGTGGCCTTCTGCAGCAGCTGCGGCGCGCCGATGCCCAAGGCGGAGACGCCGGCCCCGGCAGAGGATCAGGTCCGCTGCGAAAGCTGCGGCGCCATGGTCAAGCGCGGCATGCGCTTCTGCACCTTCTGCGGCAAGCCCCTGACGCCGCCTGCCGCCCCCGCCGTTCCGGAAGCTCCGGCTGCTGAGATGCCGGCGGCTGAGGTTCCCGCCGCGGATACGCCGGCAGCAGAGACCACGGCTGCCGAGACGGCGGCTGTGGAAGTCCCGGCCGCTGCGGCGCCGGCTGCTGACGCGCCGGCCGAACGGGTCTGCCCCAGCTGCGGGGCCAAGGTGGAGGACGGCTGCGCGTTCTGCACCGAGTGCGGGGCCAAGGTCGAACAATAAGCGGCTGCGGCGTAAGGGAAAAGCACATTGCCATCGAAGGAAATGGCTGAAATCAATCAAAGGATAAAGGAAAGAGAGTGGACATCATGCAAAAAACAAAACTTGGCATCTCAGTAGGGCTCTTTGGCGCGGCGGTTTACTTTTTTGGGCTGTTTAACGGCTATCTGGTTGCTGTGCTGCTGGCCGGCTATGCTCTGCTGCGCGAGGAGAACGAATGGCTCAGAAAGAGCGCGGTGAAGGCGCTGGCGGTTATGGCGCTGTTTTCTCTCATGACGACGGTGATCAATTTTGTGCCCAGTATCATGAGCTTTATCAACTGCATTGTTGCCGCATTCGGCGGAAACTTCTACATCTCCTTCATTGCCAATCTGGTGGAGGCCATTGTCTGCGCACTGAACATCATCGAAAAGCTGCTGCTGCTTGCGCTTGGCTTTACGGCGTTCAACCAGGGAACGGTTGCTGTCCCGGTCGTGGATAATCTGATTAACAAGTTTATGTAACCGGTGGAGGGGGCAGAGAACAGACGGCAGGTCGGTTCTCTGCCTTTTTTGGCTGGAAAGGGAAGGTGAGAAAGCAGCATGGCAAAGTTTTGCGGAAAATGTGGCTCCAGGCTGGACGAAGCCACCGGGCTGTGCCCCAGGTGCGACGCGGAACAGCTGAGGCAGCTGAAGGAGCAGCCGCGTGCGGAAGCCAATCAGACCCATGCGGCGCGGCACCAACCGGCGGACCGGAAAACGGCAAAGAAAGAGAAAAAAGCGGCCGGAAAGGCTGAGAAAAAGGCTGCCAGAAAAGCCCGCCGCGCCGCGTGGTCCTAGGGGAAACGCGTGAGAAGGGCAGTCCTGAAGGGGCTGCTTGTCATTTTGCTGCTGGCGGTTCTAGCGGGGGGGATTGCGTATGCGCTGGATCGGCTTGGGCTGATCGAAGCGCCGTTTGTATCCAGACTGCTGGAATGGACGGGGCTGTGCGAACCGCAGCAGGAGGCTGAGTCAGACTTTTCCATCCTGGAGGGCGGATTTACAAATATTACGGTTCAGGACGCGCGATCGGCGATTCGGGCCGCAAAGGCCGGCGCCAGAAAGCTGGGGTTTGCTGATGCCGCGGAAGAACTGAGCCTGGACAGCGTGACACAGGCAGGGGAGCTTGCCTATTACCGTCTCCAGCAGAACTATCAAGGGTACCCGGTATACGGGAAGTCCTTTGTCGTTATT
>CACXCV010000049.1 GCA_902766215.1 Oscillospiraceae bacterium | reverse complement strand
TTTTTGATTGAAATAGAAAAAATTGTGCACTGATATTGTGATTCTTGCGCATTGTCCGTTGACAGCCTGCGCGTGTTTTTATATGATGACCATGAGGTGATTCGATGGCGAGGCCCACATCCTTTGACCGGCGGCAGACAATGCTGCGCCCAGATTATGAGAGCCAGCATAAGCTGGACACGGCGCTGGAGGACGTGCAGCTGCATCACCACGACTTCTATGAGCTGATCTACCTGGTTTCCGGCGATGTGACCTACTCGGTCGAAAGCCGGGTATACCGTGTGATGCCCGGCAACATGCTGCTGATCAGCCCGCAGGAGCTGCATTCCGGCCGGATTCGCGCGGATATGGCACCATATGAGCGCTATGTGCTCTGGGTTGCGCCGGCTTTTGCCGAGCGGCTGTCCACCAGGCGGACAAATCTGATGGAGCTGTTTTCCGGCGGGGCGGGGCGCTGCCGGCTGCTGCGGCTGCCGCTGCGCCTGCGCAAGGCAGTGCGCGACTGCATGGAGGCCATTTTGCAGGAATCCGAGACCGACGCGGCGGCATATGGCGCCGAGCTGATGGCGCCGGCGCTGATGATGCAGCTGTTTGTTATCCTTGGCCGCGTGGCAAAGGAGCAGACCGGCCCGGAATATGAACCGGAGCAGGAGGGCATCTCCGCCGCGCTGGTGACCAGCGTGACGGACTATCTGAATCTGCACTATAACGAAACGCTCAGCCTTGATCGACTGGCAGAGCAGTTTTTTGTCAGCAAATATCACCTCTCCCATGCCTTTACCCAGCAGGTGGGCACCAGCGTTTATCGCTATGTGCAGAAAAAGCGGCTGCAGATTGCCCGGCGGCTGCTGGCGCAGGGAATGCAGTCCAGCCGCGTCTGTACCCAGTGCGGCTTTGCGGACTATGCAGGCTTTTTCCGCGCGTTCAAGGCAGAATACGGCCTTGCGCCGCGCGAATATGTGACGCAGCTGCGGCAGCGGGACGCCGCGGCCGCGCGCGGGTAACACAACAGAAGGGGAGACAGACTGTGAAAATGACGTTTCGCTGGTATGGCGCCGGCAGCGACTCGGTGACGCTGCAGCAGATCCGGCAGATTCCCGGGATGAGCGGCATCATGGGCTTTCTGGACTATAAGGCGGCCGGGGAACTGTGGACTGAGGAGGAGATTGCCGCCTATGTCGGCCAGGTTCATCAGGCGGGGCTGGAGTGCGAGGTGATCGAAAGCGTCAATGTCCACGAGGACATCAAGCTGGGCCTGCCCAGCCGCGACCGGTACATTGAGGCCTATATCCAGACCATCCGCAACCTGGCCAAGTATGGCGTGAAGGTGATTATCTACAATTTTATGCCGGTGCTGGACTGGCTGCGCACCGATCTGGCGCGGCCAAACCCGGAGGACGGCTCGCTGAGCATGTATTACGACGACCGGGAGCTGGGCAGCCTGACGCCGGAGGAGCTGGTGCGCCGCACGGCAGAGAACAGCAACGGCTTTTCGCTCCCCGGCTGGGAGCCGGAGCGCCTGGCCGATCTGGAGCGTGTCATGGGCCTGTACCGGCAGATGGACGAGGGAAAGCTGCTGGCCAACTTCCGCTATTTCCTGGACGCGGTGATTCCGGTGTGCGAGGAGGAGGGCGTGCGCATGGCCTGCCATCCGGATGATCCGGGCTGGCCCATCTTCGGTCTGCCGCGCGTGGCCTATAACCAGCAGGGCTTTGACCGGATCATGGCCCTGCACGACAGTCCGGCCAACACGGTCTGCCTTTGCACGGGCAGCCTGGGCAGCAACGTGGAAAACGACATTCCGGCCATGATCCGTCACTTTGGCAGCATGGACCGCATCGGCGCCATGCATGTGCGCAATCTGAAGCACATGGGCAGCGACCGCTGCTTCCGCGAGAGCGCCCACCTGTCCAGCGACGGCGACCTGGATATGTATGAGATTATGAAGGCCATTGCCGAGGTCTGCCCGGACACCTATGTGCGGCCGGATCACGGCCGGATGATCTGGGGCGAAACAGGGCGGCCAGGCTATGGCCTCTATGACCGGGCGCTGGGCGCATGCTATCTCAACGGCCTGTGGGAAGCCATCCAGAAGGGACAGCACCGGGCAAAGGAGGACGAATGATGAAGCTGAGTGACGCCGGTTTGCGCGACCGGCAGGCGTGGGAAGCGGCACAGGTCAGGCTGCCCGGCTATGACCGGGACGCCATGCGCGCGGCCACGGAAGCCGCGCCTGTGTGGGTTCATTTCGGCGCGGGGAACATCTTTCGCGGCTTTATTGCCGGCCTGCAGCAGCGGCTGCTGGAGCAGGGCCTGGCGGAGTGCGGCATCATTGCGGCCGATACGTTTGACTATGACATCCTTGACCGGATCTATGCGCCCCACGACAGCCTGACGCTGGCAGTGGGCCTTCATCCGGACGGCACCACCGGGCGCGAGGTGATTGCCAGCATTGCCAAGGGCCTGCGGGCCGACTCTGCCGACGCTGGACAGATGGCGCAGCTGCGTGCGGCTTTTGCCAGCCCGTCGCTGCAGATGGTCAGCTTTACCATCACCGAAAAGGGCTATGCGCTGACCACGCTCTCCGGGCAGCTGCAGGATGTGGCTGCGGCAGACATGGCGGCGGGCCCGGCTGCGGCGCGCCATGCCATGAGCATGGTTGCCGCGCTGATGTACGAGCGGTATTGCGCCGGGGCGTGGCCAGTGGCGTTGGTGAGCATGGACAACTGCAGCCGCAACGGCGAAAAGCTGCGCGGCAGCGTGCTGGCAGTTGTTCACGCCTGGGCCGAGCGGGGACTGGTGCCTGCGGCGTTTGTGTCCTATATGAAGGATGAGACGCGCGTGTCGTTCCTGTGGAGCATGATCGACAAGATTACGCCGCGGCCGGATGCACGGATTGCCGCTGCGCTGGAGGCTGACGGCATAGAGGATATGGCGCCCATCGTTACGTCGAGAAATACGTTTATCGCGCCTTTTGTCAATGCTGAGGTACCGCAGTATCTTGTCATTGAAGACCGCTTTCCCAACGGACGGCCCCGGCTGGAGCAGGCCGGCGTGTATCTGACCGACCGGCAGACGGTCAACCGGGCCGAGCGGATGAAGGTGTCCACCTGTCTGAATCCGCTGCACACGGCGCTGGCCGTGTTCGGCTGTCTGCTGGGCTATGACAGCATCGCGGCGGAGATGCAGGATCCGGATCTGAAGCGGCTGGTAGAGCGCATTGGCTATGACGAGGGGTTGCCGGTGGCAACCGATCCGGGTATTCTCAGCCCGACGGCGTTTTTGCACGAGGTCATTGACCAGCGGCTGCCCAATCCGTTTATCCCGGACACGCCGCAGCGGATTGCCACCGACACCAGCATGAAGGTGCCCATTCGCTTTGGCGAGACGATCAAGGCCTATGCCGCCAGCGAATCGCTGCGCGTGATGGACCTGACGGCCATCCCGCTGGCCATTGCCGCATGGCTGCGCTATCTGCTGGGGGTGGACGACGCCGGGCAGCCCATGCCCGTCAGCGACGATCCGCAGCTGCCGGCCCTGCAGGCAGAGCTGGAAGGTATTGTATGGTCCGACCCGGCGTCGTACCATGGCCAGCTGCGGGGTGTCCTGTGCCAGCCGGCGCTGTTTGGCGCGAACCTGTGCAGGCTGGGTCTGTCGGAAAAGATTGAGCGCGTGTTTGTGCAGATGCTGGCCGGCCCGGGCGCGGTCCGCGCAGCGCTGAAGCAATCTTGCGGTGCCGAAGAACAGGAGGGAAGGGCATGAACGAGCTGCAGCGGTTGAAATCTGCCGGCGTGGTGCCGGTGGTGGTACTCGACCGGGCTGAAGACGCCGTCCCCACGGCGCGGGCGCTGCTGGCCGGCGGGGTGGACGTGATGGAGATCACGTTTCGGACAGAGGCTGCCGCCGCGTCCATCCATGCCGTGGCGGAGGCATGTCCGGAGATGCTGGTGGGCGCCGGAACGGTGATCACGCTGGAGCAGTGCCGGCAGGCCGTGGCCTGCGGGGCGAGGTTTATTGTTGCGCCGGGCTTTGACGCCGAGGTTGTTCGCTGGTGTGTGGAGCAGGATGTGGCGGTGACCCCCGGCTGCGTGACCCCCACGGAGATCATGGCGGCGATGAAGCTGGGCCTGCGAGTGGTCAAGTTCTTCCCGGCCGGCGTTTATGGCGGACTGAAGGCGCTGAAGGCACTGTCCGCCCCCTTTGGCGGGGTGCGCTTTATCCCCACCGGCGGGGTGGACGTGCGCAACCTGGGCGAATATCTGTCCGCGCCCTTCGTCCACGCGGTGGGCGGCAGCTGGCTGTGCCCCAAGGCGGAGATTGCCGCAGGGCACTTTGAACAGATTACGGCGCGCTGCCGTGAGGCATCGGGCATTGTCAGGGAGGTGCGGGGATGAAGGTATTGACCTTTGGCGAGATTATGCTGCGGCTGAAAGCACCGGGGCACGAGCGCTTTTTCCAGTCGCCCATGCTGGAGGCCACCTTTGGCGGCGGTGAGGCCAACGTGGCGGTCTCGCTGGCGAACTTCGGCATGGACGCAGAGTTTTTGACCGTACTGCCCGACAACGACATTGCAGAAGCGTGCATCCGTCAGCTGCGCTATTTTGGCGTAGGCACGGGCAGAATTCGCCGCGGCGAGGGCCGGATGGGCATCTATTATCTGGAGGGCGGCGCCAATCAGCTGCCCAGCAAGGTGGTATACGACCGTGCGTATTCAGCCCTGGCTCTGGCGCAGCCCGGCTGCATCAGCTGGGACGCGGCGTTTGCAGGGGTGGACTGGTTTCACATCACCGGCATCACGCCCGCCATTTCCGAGAGCGCCATGGCGCTGTCGCTGGAGTCGGTGCGCGAGGCAAAAAAACGGAATATCACAGTCTCCTGCGACCTGAACTACCGCAGGAACCTGTGGAAATATGGGAAAAAGGCCTCGGAGGTCATGCGTCAGCTGGCAGAATATGTGGATGTGGCGATTGCCAACGAGGAGGATGTGCAGAAGACACTGGAGATCACGGCCGACGTGGATGTAGCCTCCGGCCAGCTGGACCGGGAGAAATACCGCGTTTTGGGAGACAAGGTGCTGGCGGCCTATCCCAACATGCAGTGCATCGCCATCACTCTGCGCGAGTCGCACAGCGCCGACTGGAACGGCTGGGCGGCCTGTCTGAACGATGGAAAGGACTTTCTGCTGTCAAAACAGTATGAGATCCGCGACATCATCGACCGCGTCGGCGGCGGCGACTCATTTGCCGGCGGCCTGATCTATGGCTTGAGTCACTATGCCAGCCGGCAGGCTGCGCTGGAGTTTGCCGTGGCGGCCAGCTGCCTGAAGCACTCGGTGATCGGCGACTTTAACCGGGTTGGCGTGTCCGATGTGGAAAAGCTGATGGGCGGCGACGCTTCAGGCCGCGTACAGCGCTGAAAAAACCGCAGCGCACATGGAAAGCTCCATGCGCGCTGTATTTTTATGATTCAGCATGTTCCTGTTGTGCAGCGAAGACGCGCTGCTCAGGAATGGGAAGACGCTTCGGCGCGGGCAGCCTCCTCAGGCAGGGGCTGCGGCTCGTCCTCGGGCACAATGCTCAGCCAGCGGGTGTGGCGCAGAGCGGCTGTGGCAGAGAGCAGAACCAGCCCAACGGCCAGAGAGATGCGGCCGGCTGCAGTGAACCAGATGCCGCAGAAGCTGCCAAACAGGCAAAAAGTGGTGATGCTCCGCAGCCGATTGGGGCTGATTTTTATCACGACGGAAAAGAAAACATACAGCCCGGCCAGCAGGAATACAATCCGTGAAACGGGCAGCAAGGCAAGCAACTCGCCAAAGGAGGTGGAAATGCATTTGCCGCCGTGCAGATGGTCAAAGGGCGCGACCGCGTGCCCCAGCACCGGGGCGAACAGAACCGCGGCAAAGCAGAGATTCTGCGGGTCCAGCAACCGTATGGCAAAATATACCGGGACAAAGCCCTTGAGCATGTCCATCAGTAGGCAAAGCATACCTAATGTAACGCCGCAGGAAACAAACACATTGGACGCGCCGGGATTTTTATCCGGGCTGTTGCTGCAGATATCCTTCTTGAGAAACAGCTTGGGCAATATCCGGCTGTACATCACACCGCCGGAGAAAAAACCGCTGACAATCAACAAAAGCCAGAGCAACTGTTCCTGCCGCGTCATGCCGTATCACCTCTGGATTCAGTATAGCCGATTTCCAACAGGGTGTCAAGAAACCGTTTTGATTTTCAAAAATCCATTTTTCACCGGAATGCGGTATCGCGCGCCCAACTGCATCTGGAAATCGTGCCTGGCCCCGCTGCCATTTTCCCGCGTGGGAGGACATAAGACAACCATCTTCGCACATACAGTAGCCCGGAGGTGGTTGCGTTGTTATCGGCAGGAATTTTGCTGCTGCTGTCCGGTGCGTTTTATTCTCTGCGGCTTTCGCTGAACACCGGCAGCTTTCCAAAGCCGCTGACCGCGGAGGAGGAAAAGCACTATCTGGAGCTGGCGGCACAGGGGGACGTTGATGCGCGAAATGTGCTCATCGAGAGGAATCTGCGCCTGGTCGCTCACATTATGAAGAAATATTATACGCTCAGCGCCGACCAGGATGATTTGATTTCCATCGGCACCATTGGTCTTATCAAGGGCGTAACGACCTTTAACGCCTCGAAAGGCGCCCGCTTGGCGACGTATGCGGCTAGATGCATCGAAAATGCTATGCTATCGCAGCGGAACAATCGGCGATTGAGGTGGAAAACCATGAACCTTTTGGGGCAAAATGGTCTATGTTCTGCCGCCTGAAAGTCCGCAGCTATGTATTGGCTGCGAATGTTGCGGGTACGTTAAAAGTTGCGCCGCTTCAAATTCTCAAGTTTCCCGTCGTCCTTCCACATAAGTTTTTGGATGCCGAGAAGTTCAATCTGCGGTTTTCGGACGCATCTGAGATCACGGAAATTGCGGACAAGCTGCGGTGGTATCGCTATCAAAAAGGACTTCGTCAGCGTGACGCGGCGGACTATGCGGGCATCGACCGCAGTACCTACATCCATTACGAAGAGGCAGGGCGGGACTTTTATCCGAAGGAGCATATGGAGAAGCTGGCGGAGCTGTTTGAGGTACCGCTGGAGGATTTGCTGGATGACTATAACCTGTTTCTGCTGCGGGGACAGGAGGAGCAAATCAAAGCCATACGTCAGCGGCTCGGCTTGACGCAGAAGGCATATGCAGCGCAGCTTGGCGTCCCGCTGCAAAAGTTCAAGCGATGGGAACAGGGAAGCGTGCAAATCTTCAAATCCACATGGGAGAAGTATTTCAAGCAAAGTCTTGAAAGCTGTGAATAATTCCGATAGAATTATTACAGAATCATTCAGGAGATACAGACCCATGATTATCAAATCTTCGACTGCACTGTGCAACGACTACAGCATGATCTCTGATCTGGCAAATGAAAAAGCCGAACAGCGTGAGGAAACCTTGAAGCTGCGCGCAAAGCTGGAGGCAGCAGAGACCGCTCGGCTTTCCCGCGCACTTGCCTACACACTGGTGGAATCCAGAAAACAGTTGGAGGCAATCTATCAGCGTGACTGGCCTTGCGCTCAGTGGGAGCTTGAAGCCATCGCGCAGCTCTATATAAACCTTGTGGGGCCAAATTCAGCGAGAAACATATGAAAAACGGGCAGACCGGTGTTCAATGCTGGCCTGCTCATTTGCTATGTATTATTGCTGCGCTTTCAGATGCTTCACGGCGGCGTATACCAGCTCCAGCT
>CACXCV010000048.1 GCA_902766215.1 Oscillospiraceae bacterium | reverse complement strand
GATCGTTGGGCACCTCCACGCCAAGGTAATCCCGATAGAGCTGATTCCAAGCCTGCGGGATGTCCTTCACAGCCAGCGTGCCGGCAATCAACTGCTTTTCAATCTCATAACGCACCATAATATGCAGGCAATAAGTCAGCTCGTCTGCCTCGGTGCGCACCAGGCTCGGCTCAGCCTTGTTCACGGCGGCATAGAGCTGATCAGCGGTCACGTCCTCCAGCTGCGCCGGGAAATAACGCTTCATCCGCGGCAGCAGCAGATCCATGAACGGGCGGCTGCGCCCGATGATGTTCTCATAAAAGCGGGACTGGCTCTCGTGGATGCCCAGCGACGCGCCGCCCGCGGCCACGGAATGATCCAGGCAGGGATCCATGTCCAGCTCATAGAGCGCGTGGCCGCCCTCGTGGATGACAGAATAGACCGTCGAGGCCAGATACTCCGGGTAGTAGTGGGTCGTGATGCGCACATCGTTGCGATTGAACCCATCGGTAAACGGATGCTCGGTGGTACCAAGAATGCAGCGCTTTTTGTCCAGACCAATCAGGTCCATCAGGTCGTGACTCAGCTTTGCCTGCTTCTCCACGGAAAAATCACCGTGCAGAAAGCGGTCGTCAGGCTGCGCCTTCTGGCCGATCTGATGCACCAGCGGGACGATGGTCTCGCGCAGCTTGGCAAAGAACGCATCGAGCATCTCCATGGTCGCGCCCTTCTCAAATTCGTTCAGCAGCGCGTCATAGGGCGCCTTTCCGGCATCGTAATACCCCGCCAAGCGGATGTTGGCAGCCACAATCTGCTCCAGATCGCTCTGGAAGAGCGAAAAGTCGCTGGCCGCTTTGGCCTGGTGCCAGGACGCGTCTGCCCGGGCCAGCAGCGCCACATAGGCCGTGTATTCATCTGCCGGAATGCGGGCCAGCTGGTCGCGCTGCTTTTTCAGCAGATAGACCTCGCGCGCCGTCTGGGCATCCATCTCGTCCTTGTGTTCGTGCAAATATTCCACCAGTTCGCCGGTCTCAGCGCCGGTAAGCAGCCTGTGCTGCTCACCCGCGAAAAAACCCAGTGTCTCGGCCCGCGGCTCCACCGAAGCCTCCGGAGCCACAGTCATCGCGTCATACTGCATCACGCCGGTGATGTACCCATAGGCGCTCAGGGTTTTCTGCAAGGCTTTCAGCCGGGATACGGCCTGTTCCAGTTCCATTTTGTACGTCCTCCATCCTGCATTATTTGCACTGATTGTAGTCAATCGGGAAAAGAATGTCAAGCGCGGCCGCCCCTGAGCCGCGCTTCCTTCTGCATGCTGGCCGGACAGCTGCCGGCCAGCATGGTTACAATTTTCAAAAGCCGGTGTGTACGGTTTTTCCCGGTCCGGCGGACTGTTTTCCGTCTTCTGGCCGAACTTTCATCGGAAACGGTGCGTCTTTTCTACTCTGCCGCAGGCATCACCCGGCAGTGCAAAACTTTGCATAAAAGCATCCCTCATTTTCTTTGGAATATTGTCCGAATTGTATAGTGGCCGGTTGACAGCGTCTGCTTTGGTAAGATATAATTGTTTTGATATGGTGGGTCGGAGCGGCACTCCGGTCCGCTAACGAATCTCTGCAATTTCTTCAGCAACCGTCAGTAAAAGTATAAAGGAGTGACTTCCATGCCGCGAATCGTTCCAACCGTTCTCACCATGCGCGACATCCGGAAGCTCTGCGGCACCGCGTCGGCAGCGGCCTGTGCCCAGAGCGTCCTGAGCAGCGCCCTGCGCCCCGCAATGGATTTCAGCCTCGCCGGGCAGGAACTGCGGTTTTTCCTGGACAACGGGCAGGTGCTGACCTACCGCTTCGACCGGCAGCAGCTGGCGTGGAGCAGCGGCGGCGCGTTCCATGAGGAATACGCCGAATGCTTTCAGGCGGGCCGCGAGGGACTGTACTTTGTCCACCACCTGAAAACCGACGTCATCCCCTATTCCGCCGCCACTCTCGTCATCGACCTGCCCAACGCCTCCGTCACCTGTGTGGACATGAGCCTTGGCACCGTCAAGTCCAACCGCGACGTGCAGCGCACCGTTCGATTCGGTACCATCGGCGGCGCATTCGGCTGCACCCATGCGCTGACCGACGAGCTGACGGGCGTGGTCATTGACTGGATGTTCGCCGAGGATGCAATTATCCACCAGATGTATGAAAACTGGTCCTGCTGCGCGTTTGTCAGCCCGCCGCCTGCGGCCGCGCCGGAATGGAGCGGCTTTTTCCTCACCTTCAATCCAACGAAATACGTCAAAGTGCAGGACCGGCTCTATCTGATCAGCTTCTGCGCCCCCGGCTCCACCGGTGCCGAGGCCAGCATGCTGATGGACCTGAACGCCATGACCTGCGTCGGCGCCTTCTTTGGTATTGATTATCAGGACGCGCTGCGCTCCTATACCTTTGGCGGACGCGGTGCCTATGCCGAGCCCGCGTTTATCGGCCGCTACACTGTAGAATCATTCTGACATTCGGAGGTATTGCAATGGCAATGGATTTTGAACCGATCTACTCCTTTGAGGAGCTGTGCGACATCTGCCGCAGCGCGGACTTTACCGAGGCGAGAAAAAGCGGCCTGCACATGGACCGCTACAGAACCGGCTTCTGCGCCGACCTGGTCGGCCGGGAGCTTCCCTGCCGCTTTGACGACGGCATCCGCCTGACCTTCCGCTTTCCTGACCTGCATACGCTGGAGTGGTGCGAAAACGGCGGCGCGTGGCACGAAGAGTATTATGAGGCGCTGCTGTCCACCGGCGGCAATGTGATCGGCGTGCACTTCTTCCGCCGCCATGTGCTGCCCTTCGAGGGTGCATTTGTGGTATTCGACATGGACACAGGCTTTGTCACCTGGGTTTCCATCCAAATCGGCGCCGCCTTTGATG
>CACXCV010000047.1 GCA_902766215.1 Oscillospiraceae bacterium | reverse complement strand
GGGCCAAGCGAGCTGTCGGCCGCCAGCGCCTGGCAGCAGCGCAGGCGTCCCGGCGCGCTGAACGAGGCGATGAGATAGTATTTTTCCTGATAATAGAACACCTTGGGCGCGGAATAGTCCTCGCTGGCCCAGAAATCGTTCTGCTCGAAAACCAGAATCGGGTCGGACCAGTGAACCAGGTCTTCACTCTGCATGGCATAGAAGGTGTTGCCCGTTCCCTGCCGCTCGGCCGGAGTCTGGCCGCAGGGGAAGGTGTTGGCGTACATATAATAGTTCTTTGACACCGGATCGGCCAGAATATACGGATCTGGCACGTTGGCGTCCTGCACAAAAACCGGATAGTTCAATGCATTCCCTCCTTATTCTCCCTGCGTCCCTGCGGCGGATGACTTTTCCTGCTTTTCCGCCTTGGGCTGTGCCGGCTGCTTCTGCGCGGATTTCTTGGGATTGACGCCGATGGGGGCCAGCGTGGTAAACGCCGGCTCCTCCGTGCAGGGGACGGTTTTTTTATACTTCAGCGCCGTCCCGCCCACCGAGGTGAGCCAGTTGCCGGTCAGGTCGTTGACAATGTGCAGCTGCCCGTTGCGCTCCTCCATCTCATAGATGGCCAGCATCTTGGGGCCGCGGTCGGCCACATGCTGGGACATCATCAGCTGGTTGTCCGACAGGCGGCGGAAAAGCATGCAGTGTCCGCCGTCGTGGGCATAGAGCGGACGCTCCATCTGCGTCCACGGGCCATAGATCTCGCCGGACTCGCTGACGGCATAGCCCATGGCATAGCCCGTGCGCGAGCGCGTGGTCCAGAGCATGATCAGCTGGCCGTCCTCCATCCGGTGCAGCCAGCAGCCGTCGGTCACGCCGCCGCCGTCGTTCTTCGACCAGATCTGGTCGTCGCCCCACACAGCCTCGGACGCGCGGAAGAGAATCATCGGCCCGCCGATGGTGTGCGACAGGTCGTCAGACAGCGGCTGGGCCACCATCTGCCCGTCGGACACCTGCAGCCACTCATGGGAATAGACCATCCAGGGGTGGCCCTGCCGGTCCACATAGAGCGTGGTGTCAATAATCTGCCAGCCGGGAGGCGAATACGGCTCGTTGGTCATCCAGCGGAACGGCCCCAGCGGATTGTCCGCCACCAGGATCATGGACTTGCGCGTATAGCCCGGGGCGTTGGCGCTGCCGGAGAGATAGTATTTGCCGTTGATCTCGTGCATCTCCGTGGCGGGATAGCCGCTCATGCCGCCCCAAAAATCGCTTCCGGTGCTGTCAAAAATCGTCACCGGGTCGCTCCAGTGGATCAGATCCTCGCTGACCAGGCAGGTCTCAATGCCGCGCTGAAAGCCGCGCTCCCGGTCTTTTCCGTAAATTGTAAAGCCGGACGAGGTCATGTAATATTTCCCCGTCTTTTTGTCCGCCAGGATGTGCGGATCGCTCACGCCGATTGAATGCACATGGTTCGGATAGTCCAAAGCGATTCCTCCTCGTTCAATTGCTTGTCATCATTATATCCATATATCGCGCCAATGTCAATATGTTATCCTTAACATGTATCGTTATTCATCTATTTCTTTTATTCAATTGTTCCACATTGCAAAAGCGCCAGCCCGCGTCAGACCGGAATCTCCGGTCCAGCGCAGGCTGGCGCTTTATACCAAAGGCTTTGTGCCGCCGGGCGGCTCATGGCCGCTCGGTCTGCAAGGCAGTCTTCAGGTTTTCCACATTGCAGTTCATCAGGTCCAGATAGGTCACGCCCGCAGCAAAGGCCTCCGGACTGACATTGTGGCACGAATGCAGCAGCAGTTTCTGCGCCCCGGTGGCGGCGCAGATGGCGTCAGCCAGCGTCTGGTCTGAAAACTCGACATAAAACACCACCGGCAGCCGCTCCGACTGCACCTTGTCCGTTAAAAACGCAAGGGTCGCCAGGCTCGGCTCCGTGTCGGAGCTGCACCCGGCAAAGGCAGCATAGCAGGTCAGGCCCAGCTCGTCGGCCAGATAGCGAAACGGAAAGCGGTCGGCAAACACCACCGTCCGGCGCACGCTGCCGGCCATGACATCGGCAAAGGCCTGATCCAGCGTCTCCAGCTGGCTGCAATACCGGTCGCAGCCAGCGGCATAGGCCGCCCGGTTGTCCGGGTCCAGCTCCTGCATGGCCGCGGCAATGCCCCTGCAGATGGCAATGGCGTTCCGCGGCGAGGTCCAGACATGCTCGTCCGTCTCGTCCTCGCCGTGCTCGCCGTGTTCCGGCTCCATTCCCTCCAGCGGCTGCTCCTCCACCGTGTCCACCAGGTCGCACATGGCCACAGCGCGCGGCGCCGCGTCGCCCAGGCTCTCCAGCGCTGACTGGGCCCAGGCGTCGGTCATCCCGCCCACATAGAGAAACAGATCACACTGAGCAAGGGCATCCACATCGGTCAGCGTGGGGACAAAATCGTGGGCCTCGGTGCCCGGGGCGGCCAGCATGGTCACCTCCACCAGGTTGCCGCCCAGCTGGCGGGCAAAGTCATAGGGTGGGAAGATGGTCGTGACCACCTTCAGCTTCTCCCCCTGTGCCGGTTCCGCCTGCGGCGCGCTGCAGGCGCACAGCCCCAGCAGCAGACACAGCAGCACCGCGGCTGCGCTGATGCGTGCAGCCAGCTTCCGTCGATTTTTGATCATATCCATCCCTCGGTTCAAATTTGAAATTCATTCTCATTTTCAGATTCTATCACAGGCCGTCCGCCTTGTCAAGCGCCGCCGGTTTTTCTGTCCCGTTCGCCTCTGTTCACTGCGCCGGCCGCAGCGGGCGCAGCGGCCGGCAGGAATCCGGTTGGAAACAGACACATAAAACACACAGAGGGGGCAGCAATTGCTGCTCCCTCTGTGCCTGTTCAAACGGTGAATGACTGAAATTCAGCCGCCTGTGTCAGTTCGCCAGCTTCTTCCACGTTTCATGGTCGCCGCTCTTGGTGTAGGTATGACCGTTGGTGGCCTCCTGCACGTCGAGATAGTACCATGCGCCGACATTCGCGTTGTCGCTCCAGGTCTTCATGCCGGGCAGAAGATCGCTCTTGGACCACGGCGTGCGGCCTAGCGCGGTTGACTATCGCCATCATCTCGGCGCGGGTAATGGTCTGATCGGGACGGAACGAGCCGTCGGGATAGCCGTTGATCCAGCCCATCTTGGCGCAGACTGCGATTTCGTCAGCTGCCCAGTACTTTGCAGGAACGTCGTTGAAGGAGTTGGTTGCGCTCTTGATGTCTGCGAACTGTGCCAGCATTGTTGCAAGCACTGCACGCGTGATGGCCTCGTTCGGACGGAAGCTGCCGCCCGTTCTGGTGTCCACAATCACGCCCGCATTTTCCAGCGTGGCAACGTAGGTGTTGTACCAGTTGCCGCGGTTCACATCCGCAAACGAGCTTCTGGTCGACTCATACTTTTTAACACAGTCGTTGTCCATGATGCGGTACAGGATCGCCGCAACCTCCGCACGCGTCACATTTCCACTGGCCCGCCTCCTCTCTCTGGCGGTGGTGAACTCCTCCACCATGCCACGGTCCCGCAGGCCGTCAACCGAAAGGTTGTGGACCTTATAGGAAAGCTGGCTGCCGTCCACGTCCCGGATCGTGATGGAAAGCAGCGGGCGGCCCATGATGGTGGACAGGAACGCCTTGGCGTAGCCGTCGCCCGTGGCCCGCTCCAGCCAATAGTCCGGGGTCCTCGGTGTCTTGGTGAAGTCCACCCGGCGAATACCCGGCAGGGGCATGAACTCCGCCACCAGATTGTAAAGGCTGGTTTTGTTCGCTTTCAGCCTCAACATTAGGCCACCTCCGTCCTGTACCATTCCAGGATCCGCTTGGCGTACTTCTTGCGGGTCCTCTTTTTCTTGGTGTGGGTGTAACGGTTATACAGCGGGCGGTTGTCGCACCGCGCCCACCGCAGGGCCGTTTCCATTTCGTGCTGGGCCTCTACCTCCGCCGCAACGGATCGGATCCACTTCCCGAACGCCTCCGCCGCGAACTTTTCCTGCAGGGTTTCCAGGTCGATCTCGCCGGCGGCAATCTGCTGGCAAAATTCTTTCGCGGCGCCCATGTGGAAATACTGGTGGCCCGCCGTACAGATTTCCCGCCCCTCGTTCTTGGTGTCAACCGCTGTCACGGAATAGGCAGGGGCGCAGGTTTTGATCTTGTCCCGGTCCTCATACAGCCGGAAGATCACGCCATTTTGGCGGCCCTCATACACCCGTCCGTCCCGTCTGAACTTAATTTCCTTTCTTTTGCCCATCGCGTGTTCCTCCTTAAATGTGCCCGGCGGTGATTTTACGGCCTCGGTTTTCAAGGGACTGAGCCACTTTCCATTGGGCCGCCGCCGCGTTGTACCGCAGGCGCCCGTCTTTCAGTCGGGTGCCGTCCCGGCCTCTCCGCAGTTCCGTGTAAATCACTGTTTCGCTGACACCCATTTCCTCCGCAATTTTTTCGGTGCGGTGTTGGCTGCCCACAGGGTTTCGATCTTCTGGCGCTGTTCCAGGGTTCTAAAAGCATAATCGGCCACGTTATCACCTCCAAACAGATAAAAAAATTAGGTCGCAGGAGGTCGAATGACCTCTGCAACCTAATGTTAATGCCTGCGGATGCCCGTTGCGCAGATTGTTTGCAGCAGCAGCCAGAGGCGGCGGTCATTCTTGGCCGCGCGCAAAAGCCGCAGGTATTCCTCTTTCGTCAGCTCCCGGCCGGCAGGCTGATAGATTTCCCGCTGCACCTTGCAGAATCTGACCCTGCACTCGGACAGATTCATAAATCGGAGAAAGTGGTTGACAGAGGCCAGCATGGAATTGACCGAACGCAGTGCATAGCCGCGCCGCAGCAGCTCCTGCTTGTAATCGATAACACGCTCCTTTGTGATCTCCTGCCGGTTCAGCCAATAGGCAAATTGCCGAACATCCCGGAGATACTTCTCAATTGTCATTCTGCTCTTTTCTTCGATCCGCAGCCGCTGCGCGTATCGTTCCATTCTCTGTTCATTGATCTCATTTTTTGCCATATTACTCGCCTTTCCTGAGATAATCATCTTTGGGTGCTGTATGCGTATTATAGGCATACCCTCCCGCAGGATGCAACAGGCGCAGCAGACAGCATGCAGCCCGCCGGCAGCTGAACCAGCCGCTTTTTTCCGCGGTTTTCCGCCGTCGGCGCCCGACTGCCCTGCCGCGCCGCAGTATCGCGGCGCTCATGGCGCAAAAAACGCGGATGTTCCCTTCTGATGGGAACATCCGCGTCTGTAATTCCCCCTCGGTGGCGGCGCGACGGAACGGGTGCATAGGCAGCTTTCGGTGATTGAAGATAAAAAATTGCCGCGAACGATACTCGTTCACGGCGATTGGTGACCCGCCGGGGATTCGAACCCCGGACCCATTGCTTAAAAGGCAATTGCTCTGCCAACTGAGCTAGCGGGTCAAATTGGCTGGGATGGCAGGACTCGAACCTGCGAATGCCAGAGTCAAAGTCTGGTGCCTTACCGCTTGGCGACATCCCAGTATTGACCTCTGGGACTATGAAAAATGCTTCCTGTCGGAAGCGGGAAGAAAAATGGGGTGGGTAATCGGACTCGAACCGACGGCCTCCAGAGCCACAATCTGGCGCTCTAACCAACTGAGCTATACCCACCATATCTGGCACGCCAGAAGGGACTCGAACCCCTGACCTACTGCTTAGAAGGCAGTTGCTCTATCCTGCTGAGCTACTGGCGCATATTGGAGCGGGTGATGGGAATCGAACCCACGCGACCAGCTTGGAAGGCTGGGGTTCTACCATTGAACTACACCCGCGTTGAATCAGCCTTTGTATATTATCACAGCGTGTCCGCTTTGTCAAGCAAAATCTCAGCATTCCCGGCAGATTTCCCCTTTCGCGTGCAAACATGCGCCCCGGCAGTCACTGCCGGGGCGCATGAAACAGTGTGAAATTACTCCTCAACGGGCTGCGGATTTTCAGTGGAATAGACCACTGCATCCTCTGCCTCAGTCGGCTCCTCGGCCTGCTCGGACTCGTCGCCGGTCAGCAGGGCACGGATGGACAGGCTGATGCGCTTGGCGTCAGCGTCGATGCCAATGATCTTCACCTCGACCTCCTGACCCTCGGCCAGAACGTCCTCGGGCTTGCCAATGCGGCGATCGGCAATCTGGGAGATGTGGATCAGGCCGTCCACACCGGGGATAATCTCGGCAAATGCACCAAAGGTCATCAGCTTGACAATCTTGGCCTTGACCACGTCGCCCACCTTGTAGGTGTTCATGAAGATGTTCCACGGGTTCATCTCCGGGGTCTTGTAGCCCAGGGAGATTTTCTTCTTCTCGGGATCGAGAGCGATGACAAAGACGTCGATCTCGTCACCAACCTTGACCACCTCGGCCGGGTTCTTGATGCGGCTCCAGCTCAGCTCGGAGACATGCACCATGCCGTCCACGCCGCCGATATCGACGAACGCGCCATAGCTGGTCAGGCTCTTCACCACACCGTGATACTTCTTGCCAACCTCGATCTCGCTCCAGATCCTCTCCGTGGCGGCGCGGCGCTCTTCCGAAGCCACCGCACGGATGCTGCCGACCACACGGTGGCGGCTGCGGTTCACCTCGGTGATGCGCATCTTCACGGTCTTACGCAGCATGGTGCTCATGTCGCCGTCCTTGGGCACGCCGGTCTGGCTGGCCGGGATGAACACGCGTACACCCTTGACAGAGGCGACCAGGCCGCCCTTGTTCTGCTCGGTGATAATGCCCTCGACCGGGGTCTTGTTCTCGTAGGCCGCCTCGACCTCGTCCCACATCTTCATGGCGTCCAGACGCTTCTTCGACAGCATCACAGTGCCCTCGGCATCGTTCACGCGGATGACATAGACCTCGATCTCGTCGCCAACATGGAACACATCAGCGGCTTTGACTGCAGGGTCGTCGCTGATCTCGCTGGTGGGTATGTAACCCGCATGCTTGGTACCCAGATCCACATAGACCTCAGTGCCGGCAATGCCGGTAACAACGCCGGTGACCTTCTCCCCCGTATTTATTGTTTTGATGGACTGCTCCAGAAGTTCAGCAAAATCCTCCGTCTGGGCGGTCTCATTCTTAATTTCGTCGCTCATGTTCCCAATAACCTCCTTTATGATCCACGCCGGAGTGGATGCCCCCGCCGTGACGCCGATCGGAAATGATGCATTGCGAAGCTCATCTGGCAGCTCGTCCGCCTGCTCAATCAGTGCAACCCTTGCACAGTGCTCCCAGCAGATCTCGGCCAGGTGCCGCGTGTTGGCGCTGTGCCTGTCGCCCACAACCACCATTGCGCTGCACTGTTCCGCGAGCTGTCTCGCCTCGCTCTGTCGATTTTCCGTAGCATAACAGATTGTATCAAAAATTTCTGCGTTTGTACACTGCTTTTTTATGATTTTTGCACACCGCGCCTGAATTTCTCCAAGCGACGTTGTCTGGCACACAAATGTCAGCGGCTTTTTGTCTATTTCGCCGAAATCACGCAGCGTATCCGCCAATTTTTTCTCATCTTCCACGATGATGCAGGATTCGCCCCAGCCGGCAATGGCCGTCACCTCCGGGTGATCGGGCGCGCCCAGGATGATGCACTGCCGCCCCTGGGCGCTGGCTTTGGCAACAATCTGGTGGATGCGCTTGACATAGGGGCAGGTGGCGTCGATCACCGGGTTGCCCTGCCGGTGCAGCTGCTCCATCACCGCGCGGGGCACGCCGTGGGCGCGGATCACCACCGTAACCCCCGGCGGCGCCTGCTCCGGCCTGTCGATCACGCGCACGCCCTGCTGCGCCAGCTTGTCCACCACCAGCCGGTTATGGATGATCGAGCCCAGCGTAACCACCGGCCCGCGAGCCGCCGCCTGCTCCACCAGGCGCACCGCCCGGCTGACGCCAAAGCAGTAGCCCGCAGTTTTTGCCAGATGCACGCTCATCGGGCAGTCTCCAGGCCATAGATCGTGGCCATCATGTGCTGCGTCGCCTCGTCCAGCTCGGCGGCGGTAATGCGGCGGGCCGCCGCCGTCACGGTATACGGCGCGCCGAAGCAAACCTCGATCGGGCAGAAGGGGCGCTTCCGCCGCGTGATGTACACCGGCAGAACCGGCACGCCGGCGCGCTGCGCCATCAGAGCCGCGCCGGTCTTCGGCTCAACCGTTTTGCCCGGCTTGACCCGGGTGCCCTCCGGGAAGATCAGCAGCTTTTCGTTGTTTTTCAAAATCTCCAGCGACTGTTTCACCGCGGCAATGTCCGCGCCGCCGCGGTCCACGCCGAACACGCCGACCCAGCGCAGCACCCGCCCCAGCAGCGGCACGCCCATTACCTCTTTTTTGGCGATGATGTGCGTCCTGCGCCCCGGCCCCAGCGCCAGCAGAAGCCAGACAGGGTCAGCCAGCGAGCTGTGGTTGGCCACAATCAGGCAGCCGCCCTCCGGGATGTGCTCCCGGCCGCGAAAGCGGCTGAACGGATGCCAGAAAAACAGCCCCACGCGCACCAGAATCCACAGCAGCCTGTAGACCACGGGATTGACCGGCTTGCTGTTCATAGGCCGCGCTCCCGGGCCAGCGCCAGCGCCGCCTGCAGGCAGCCCTCGGCGTCCATGTCGCTGGTGTCCAGCAGAATTGCGTCCTCCGCCTGGCGCAGCGGCGCAATCTTGCGGGTGGAGTCGGCCTCGTCCCGGGCGCGGATGTCGGTCAGCACCTGACCCAGCGCAGCCTGCTGGCCCCTGGCCTGCAGCTCCGCCAGGCGGCGCCGGGCGCGCACCTCGGGCGAGGCAGTGACAAACAGCTTCAGATCCGCCCGGGGCAGCACCACCGTGCCGATGTCGCGGCCGTCCATCACGCAGTTGTGCCGGCGCGCCAGGGTGCGCTGCATCTGCAGCAGGTAGCTGCGCACCTCGCCGTTGGCCGACACGGCCGAGGCAAAGGCTGACAGCTCCGGCGTGCGCAGCTCGTCGGTCACATCACGTCCGTTGAGCAGCATCCGCTGTGCGCCGTCCACATAACGCACCTCGATCAGCGCGTCGCCCAAAAAGCGGTGGATGTTGTCCTTGTCCCGCGGGCCGATGCCGCACATGGAAAAGTGCCAGGCAATGGTGCGGTAAATCGCGCCGGTGTCCACATAGCGATAGTCCAGCGCCCGGGCCAGATTCACGGCCAGGGTACTCTTTCCCGCGCCGGCCGGGCCGTCGATGGCAATGTTTTTCATTTGCTCTCCTCCTTATCCGACAGGGGCAGGCCGGCAGCGGCGCGTCCCGCCGCCCAACCCGTCGCCCAGGCAATCTGCAGATTGAAGCCGCCGGTATACGCGTCCACGTCGATCACCTCGCCGGCAAAGTGCAGCCCCTCCACCAGGCGGGACTGCATGCTACGGTTGTCAATCTCGCGCACGCTCACGCCGCCGGAGGTGACAATGGCCTCCTCCACCGGGCGCTTGCCCCGGATAACCACCGGGAACGACTTGGTCAGCTCCATCAGCGCGTGGCGCTGGGCGCGGGTCACGGCGTTGACCTTCTGCTCCGGGTCCATGCCCGCGCGGGCGATCATTACCGGGATCAGCGACCGGGGATACAGCTCCACCAGCGCGTTGGCCAGGTTTTTGTTCTGATATTTGGTAAAATCGCGCAAAATCCGCGCATCCAGCGTGCCCTCGTCCAGGGCCGGCTTCAGGTCGATGTACAGGGTGTACTGATGCCCGGCCTGCATGTGGGCGCTGGCCGAGAGGACTGTCGGCCCCGACAGGCCGAAATGGGTGAACAGCAGCTCGCCAAAGTCATCATAGACGCGCTTGCCGCGCTCATCCTTCAGGCGGATGGCAATGTTGCGCAGGCTCAGCCCCTGCAGCTGGGCGCACCAGCCGCCGTCCTCCTCCAGCGGCACCAGCGAGCCGGTGGGCGGGGTGATGGTGTGCCCCACTGCCGACGCCAGCCGATAGCCGCTGCCGTCCGAGCCGGTCAGCGGGTAGCTGCACCCGCCGGTGGCCAGAATAACCCGCCCGGCCAGCAGCTCGCGCCCGTCAGTCAGGCGCACACCGCGCATGGCGCCGTCCTGGGTCAGCAGCTCTGCCGCCGTGCCGCGCACCAGCTCCACGCCGCCGGCGCGGCAGAAGCGCTCCAGCGCCGCGGTGATGTCCGAGGCATGGTCCGACACAGGAAAGACGCGCTCGCCGCGCTCGATCTTCAGCGGCACGCCCTGGCTTTCGAAAAAGGCCATGGTCCGGGCCGGCGGGAACACGCTCATGCACGCGCTGAGAAAGCGCGGGTTGCGCGGCACATTTTTCAGCACCTCATGATAGGGGCAGTTGTTGGTCACGTTGCAGCGGCCCTTGCCGGTGATGTACAGCTTTTTCCCCAGCTTTTCGTTCTTTTCCAGCAGCTGCACCCGCAGCCCGCCGGAGGCGGCCACACCCGCGGCAAACAGACCCGCCGCGCCGCCGCCGATTACAATGCAGTCAGTCATCAATCTTTTCGTAAACCTCGTATTCGTCCCAGATGCGTTCCAGATTCATAAAGGTGCTGGCCAGCTCCTTTTCCCGGCGCTGTCCCACCGCCACCAGCAGCGCGTTGACCACGCTCAGCGGCGCAACCAGCGTATCCACCAGCGAAACCATGTCGCTTTTGGCCAGCAGGGTATAGTCGGCGCAGGCGGCAATGGGCGAATCCAGGCTGTCGGTCAGCGCGGCCACCGTGCAGCCCTGATCGTGGGCATAGCGCATGGCCTTCACGGTGCGGCTGGAATAGCGCGGAAAGCTGACGCCGATGAGCAGGTCGCCCTGTCCCACGCGCACAATCTGCTCGAACACCTCGCTGGTGGAGCTGGCGCTGACCAACTGCACATCGTCCAGCATCAGGCCGAGGTAATAGTTCAGAAACGCCGCGATAGTGCTGCTGCTGCGGATGCCGAGGATGTACACCCGGCGTGCGCCGAGGATGGCGTCCACCACTGCGCGGAAGACGCCGCGGTCGATCTCCTCCAGCGTTGTACGGATGTGCTCCATATCAGTGTGCATCACCAGCGACAGCACGTCCTGCCCGGCAATCCGGTCGTTGGCCACCTCCATGCGCTGCACCGAGGTAAACTTGTTGCGGATCATGTCCTGCAGCGCCCGCTGCATGCTGGGATAGCCGTCATAGCCCAGCTCCATGGCAAAGCGCACCACCGTCGACTCGCTGACGTTGGTGGTCTTGCCCAGCTTGCTGGCCGTCATAAAGGCGGCCTTGTCATAGGATGTAATGATATAGTTGGCAATGAGCCGCTGTCCCTTGGAAAAGCCGCTCATGCCCGCATGAATTTTTGACAGAACATCACTTGCCATTTTCTTTTCTCTCCCACGCGCTGCGCCTTGCAGCCGGTATTGACAGGTCTATGATACCTTTTCCCGCAGGATTTTGCAAGCGCCTTGTGCATTGTCTTCAGCGCAAACCCAGCGCGCGCCGCTCGGCGGCGGTCAGCTCGCGCCACTTGCCGGGCGGCAGCGCGCCCAGCTGCAGCGGCCCCTCAGCCACGCGCCGCAGCCGCAGCACCGTCATCCCCGCCTGCTGGCACATGCGCCGCACCTGGCGGTTGCGCCCCTCGTGGATGGTCATCCGCAGGCGGGCGCGGCCGTCGGTCACCTCCAGCAGCTGCACCTGCGCCGGGCGCAGGCGATGGCCGTCCAGGGTCATCGGCTCGCGCAGGCGCGCCAGCCCCGCGTCGGTATAGTCCTTCACCCGCAGCTCGTACACCTTGTCCACCTCGTGGGCCGGGTGCGTCAGCCGCTGGGTCAGGGCGCCGTCGTTGGTCAGCAGCAGCAGCCCCTCCGAGTCATAGTCCAGCCGGCCCACGGGATACACCCGCTCGCCGCAGCCGGCCACCAGCTGCGCCACTGTGGGCCGCCCGCGCTCGTCGGACAGCGTGGTGACATAGCCGCGGGGCTTGTGCAGCATCAGATAGCGCATCGGCGGCCGCTCCTGCACCGGGCGGCCGTCGATGCGAACCTCGTCGCCGGGGCCGACGCACATGCCCAGGCTGGCGGGCGTGCCGTTCACCTGCACGCGCCCCTCGCGGATCATGGTTTCGACAGCGCGGCGCGAGGCAACTCCCCGCGCCGCGATCCATTTTTGAAGGCGTTCTGCCATGTTGATTCCTCCGGGAAATTATGTGTTGGGCCGCACCCGCTCCAGCATCCGCCGGAACCAGCCGGGCTGCTCTTCCATAGCCACCGGCGCGGCGCAGACCAGATCGGTGCGCGCCAGCTCGTGCCCGTCCAGCAGCAGCACCGCCTGCCCCACCGTGTCGCCCGCCGCCAGCGGCGCATAGACAAAGGGCGGCAGCTCCAGCTGCACGCGATACTGCTCGCCCGCCGCGCAGGCGCAGCGCAGCGCCCCCGCCGCCAGCAGCCATACGCTTGCCTGCCGGCCGCCCACCACCGGCAGCGCCGCCATCGGCTCGCCGGCCTCGGCAGCCGTCTGTTCGTGATAGGTCTCAAAGCCATAGTCCAGCAGCCGCTCGTGGTCGTTCCAGTCGTCGGGGGCGTTCATGGTGACGGCCACCAGCCGCCGCCCGCCGCGCTCGGCCGCGCTGACCAGAATCCGCCCCGCCGCGCGGGTATAGCCGGTTTTCACGCCGATGGCGCCCTCATAGCGCCAGAGCAGCTTGTTGTGGTTGGTCATGGTGCGCAGGCCGTTGGTATACGTGCGGGTGGAGACCACCTCGCGGAACAGATCGTTTTCCAGCGCACAGGCGGCCAGCCATGCCAGGTCCCGGGCCGTGGAGCGGTTGTGCTCGCTGTCCAGGCCGTTGGGGTTGGCAAATTCAGTCTGGCGCAGGCCCAGCTGCCCGGCACGCTGGTTCATCCGATCGACAAAGGCGCCCACGTCGCCGGCGCAGAAGATGGCCAGCGCCACGGCGGCGTCGTTGCCGGAGTGGAGCATCAGGCCATAGAGCAGGTCGCGCACCGTCAGCACCTCGCCGGCGGTCAGATACATCGAGCTGCCCTCGATCCCCGTGGCCTCGGGCGGGATTTTCACCCGGGCGTCGGGGTTGCACTGCTCGGCCACAAGCAGCGCCGTCATGATCTTGGTTGTGCTGGCAATCAGACCGGGCTGGTCGGCATTGTGCGCATAGAGCATCCGCCCGCTGGCGCAGTCCAGCAGGCAGGCCGAGGCCGCGCTGAGCGACATGGCCCGCCCCGGCGTGCAGAAAATACCCAGCAGTAGCCACAGGCTCATCGCGCAGCATAAAAGCCGTTTCATAAAGCATCACCGTTGGCAGTATGCCACCGGCTGGCAGGATTATGCGTTGTCCGGCTGGTCGGACTGGCCGTTTTTCTTGTCGCCGGCCTTTTTCAGCAGACCGGAAACCTGATCCATCAGGTCGGGCGCCTTTTCAATGATCCGGTCCAGCGAGCCGGAGGCCGGCTCGGGAATGCCCAGATAGCGCACATTGCCGTCCTTGACGATCAGAAAGCCCAGCGGCGTGACGGTCACGCCCGCGCCGCCGCCGCCCAGCACGTTGTTGGGCCCGCTGGTGCGGTGCTTGCTGGCGGCCTCTGACCCGCCGGTGGCAAAGCCGAAGGCGACCTTGGAGATGGGGATGATGGTCACGCCGCCCGCCTCGATGGGGCTGCCCACCACGGTATTCACGTCCACCGTAGATCGAATCTGCTCGATGGTCTCTCTGACCAGCTCAGGTACCGGATTGCTCATGAACTGTCACACCTTTCTCTGCTTGCTGTGCGGGCTGTTCGCCCGATTGTCCCAGTTTTTTCACACGGCGATATCCACCGAAGATCCGCAGGCCGCGGCGAATCGCCGCCGCCGTGATCCGCAGGGGCACAAAGCGCACCACAATCCGGCCGCGCCAGACCTGCTCCGGCGCGGAATAGTCCAGCACCGGCGTCCCCTCAAACCGCTTGATGCGCACCGCCTGCCCCAGCGCCTGCTCCAGCCCCAGCAGCATGGGCCACGCCTGCCCGTAGTGAATGGCCACCTGCGCCGCATCGCTGCCGCCGCAGACCACCTCGACCTCCAGCCGGCAGATGGTCAGGCTGCGGCGGACATCGTTGCCCAGCCGCCCCAGCTCCAGCAGCGCCAGCAGCAGCTCGTGCAGGGTTTCCGGCAGGTGCTCCGGGATGCCATACTTCGCCAGCGTCTGCCGCAGGGGCGGTTTGGGTTTTTTCTCCGCGGGCTGCGCAGGCTTTTTTTTGCGGCGGGCCGGCTTTGGTTCCTTCTCCGGCTTTTCCCGCTCCCGCGCGGGCAGCAGCCGGATGGGAATCAGGCCATAGCGCACCGTCAGGCCCAGCTCCGGGCCATACTGTGCCCGGACATACACCGGCACGCACAGCAGCAGCACAACCAGTGCCAACAGGCACCCGATGCCTGCCAGGACCCCCAGCAGCACCCGGCCGATGACGCCCAGCACGCCCAGCAGCACCGTCACGGCTGATCCACCGCCTCCATCACCAGCTGGCCGCTGTCCGTCTCCGGCTGCGTCAGCGAGGCCAGATCCAGGTCCGGCAGCTCGTCCAGCGACGACAGGCCGAAGGTGCGCAAAAATTCGGGCGTGGTGACATACTGAATGGGCCGACCCGGAACGTTCAGCCGCCCGGCGTCGGCAATCAGTCCGCGCGCAAGGAGCAGCCCCACGGAATAAGAGCTGTCCACGCCGCGCAGCTGCTCGACATAGGCCTTGGTGGCCGGCTGATAATAGGCGATGATCGTCAGCGTTTCCAGCGCCGCCGCCGACAGGCGCGGGGGCTTGCGCGTTTCCAGCGAGGCAGCCACCAGCTCGGCCTGCTCGGCCGCGGTACACATCTGCAAGCTGTCCTCCAGACGGACAACGCGGATGCCGCGCCGCTCGAAAGCCAGCTGGTCAGCTAGGCGGCGCGCCGCCTCGGCCACATCGTCCTCGGGCGCGGCCAGCAACCCCGCCAGGCGGCTGAGCTTTACCGGCTCGCCGGAGGCAAACAAAATGGCCTCCACCGCATGGGACAGCGCCTCATAATCCATCATTCCGCCTCCTCCGGCAATCGTATCAGCGACACGCGAACCGCGCCCGCCTCGTCCTCATCCACGGCCACGCTCTTCATGCGGCACAGCTCCAGCAGCGCCAGAAAAGTGGCTACAATCTCTGACCGGCTGCCGCTGCCGGCAAACAGGTTGTCCAGCGCGCAGGCGCCCTCCTCCACCAGCCGCCGCAGCAGCTGCCGCGACTTTTTCTCCACAGGAAACGGCTCTGCCTCGGCAATGCCGGAAAAGGCGCTGCGGGGCGGCGGAAGCCGCTGGGCCGTCCGGTCGATGATCCTTGCCCAGGCGCGCAGCAGATCCTGCGGGCTGTGCCGGTAGTGATATCCCTCCTGCATCCGCGGCGGCTCCGGCTCGCGGGAAAACATGCCGCGGCCCACGTCGTTCCGCTCCTGCAAAAACTGCACCGCCGCCTGCATGCGGCGATAGATTTCCTGCCGCTGCCGCTCCTCCAGCGAGCGGATCAGCAGCTCCATCTCGCCCTGAGCCTCTTCATCCTCGGCCCGGACCAGCATGCGGCTTTTGATATACAGCAGGTGGGACGCCATCTCCACAAACTCGCTGGCAATCTCCAGATCCATGCGCTTCATCTCGTCCAGATAGGCCAGGTACTGCTCCAGAATCGAGGCAATCTGAATGTCGGCAATGGCAATGCGGTTTTTGCTCAGCAGCTGCAAAATCAGGTCCAGCGGCCCGTCAAAGTCATCCAGGCTGCCCTTTGCCCGCACCACGCCGTCGAGATGATATGTCGGCTCGTTCAACAGCGTTCCTCCTATAGCTTCGTCAGCAGTTCATAGACCAGCCACGCCCCCTGGGACATCCACCCCAGCACCCACTCGCGCGCGACGGACAGCGGCGTGTCCAGAATGCCGGTAAACAGCACCAGCATCAGCACCAGCATGCCATAGCGCTCATAGCGCAGCACCTGGCGATAGGCCGGCTCCGGCAGGAGCGACAGCAGCACCTTTGACCCGTCCAGCGGCGGGATGGGGATCAGGTTGAACACTGCCAGGCCCACCGAGAGGATCGCCGTATACTCAAAAAACAGCCGCAGATAGTATCCCCACGCCGGCTCGTGCAGGCGGAAGAAAAACAGCAGCACCGCCCGCAGCACCAGCGCGGCAAAGGCCAGAATCAGGTTGGAAACCGGGCCTGCCGCCGCCACCAGCGCCATGTCGCGCTTGGGGTGCCGCAGGC
>CACXCV010000046.1 GCA_902766215.1 Oscillospiraceae bacterium | reverse complement strand
CTTGGGCATGGTCTCCAGCGACTGGACGGGGATGCACTCATACACGCCGTGGAAGCCATAGCCGCCGGTGGAGAGGTTGGGGCAGGGTAGGCCCATCCAGCTCAGGCGCGCACCGTCGGTGCCGCCGCGGATGGGCACGCTGACCGGGGTGACGCCGTTGGCGCGGAAGGCTGTCTCGGCTCGGGTGATCAGGTGATACTCCGGCTCGACCTTTTCGCGCATGTTGTAATAGCTGTCGGTCAGGGTCAGCTCCACGGTCTGTGGGCCGTATTTGGCGTTGAGGAAGGCGGCGGCGGCCGTCAGCAGTTCCTTCTTCTGCTCAAACCGGTCCCGGCTGTGGTCGCGCACCAGATAGGCCATGGTGGCCTCGGTGACGTCGGCCTGAATGGAGCGCAGATGCAGAAAGCCCTCATAGCCTTCGGTGTGCTCGGGCGTCTGGGCGGCGGGCAGCAGCGTCTGAAATTCGGCGGCAATGGCGGCGGCGTTGATCATTTTGTCCTTGGCCGAGCCGGGATGGATGCCCAGCCCGTGGATGCGCACGACGGCCGAGGCCGCATTGAAGTTTTCAAACTCGATCTCGCCGATGGGGCCGCCGTCAACGGTGTAGGCATAGCGGCAGTTCAGCTCGGCCACGTCCAGGCCGTCCACGCCTTCGCCGATCTCCTCGTCGGTGGTGAAAACCACGCGCAGCTCGCCGTGGGGGCGATCGGACTGCACCAGATTGGCGACCATGGTCATGATCTCGGCCACGCCGGCCTTGTCATCGGCGCCCAGCAGGGTGGTGCCGTCGGTGACGATCAGGTCGGTGCCCTTCAGGCCGGGCAGGTATTCAAACTGGCTGGTGCGCATCACCGGGCCGGCGGCCAGATGGATGTCGCCGCCGTCATAGCTGCGGAGAATGGAAGGATGAATGTTTTCGCCCGGGGCGTCGGCTACGGTGTCCACGTGGGCAATCAGCGCCACTGCGGGGGCCGGGGCGTTGCCGGGCAGGGTGGCGATCACGTTGCCGCAGGCGTCGATGTGGACGTCCTGCAGCTTCAGCTGGCGCAGCTCCTCGGCCAGCAGACGGCTCAGCTCCAGCTGGCGGGCGGACGAGGGATGCTGGCCGCTGGTCTCGTCCGAGGTGGTGTGGATGGCGACATAGCGCAGAAATCGTTCGGTACAGGTCATGTTGTTGTGCCTCCTGTTCGTTTGTTGCAAGTGTTGCAAGCGCCGCGCACAGTACAGGCCCGGCGCGGGAATGCCGATGGACTCGGTTGGAATTCTGCGGTCATTATACTCCACAGCCGGCAAAAAGGCAAGGCGCGGACACAAAAACCGAGATTGACAAGCGGCATTGCGGCATGTATAATGATTAATACTCTATGTATATTGGAAGGATTAGGTGATTGTCTCATGGACGAGGACAGTTGGTTGTCCCTGTTGCTCATTTTTGTACTGTTATTGTTAGGTGCCTATTTCGCGGCCAGCGAGATTGCGCTCAGCTCCGTCAACAAGATCCGCATCAAACTGCTGGCGGACCGCGGCGACCGCAGCGCGAAAAAGGTTCAGTACATACTGGATCATTTCGACCGGGCGCTGTCCACGCTGCTCATCGGCAACAACCTGTCACACATTCTGGCCTCGGCGATTACCACGCTGATGGTCACCCGCCTGTGGGGGACTGATGCAGTGGCGGCCGCCACGCTGGTGCTGACGGTGATTGTCTTTTTCTTTGCCGAGCTGCTGCCCAAGAGCATTGCAAAGAAGTATTCCGAACATTTTTCCCGCGCGATTGCCGGCTCCATGATTCTGCTGATGCGGCTGTGCACGCCGGTTTCGTTTCTGCTGTCCAAGCTGGGCAACGCGGCCGCCAGGCTGGGCGGCGTGGATGCCGAGTCCACGGTCACAGAAGACGAGCTGTATGATATGATTGAAAACATCACCGAGGAGGGCGCGATCGAGGCCGAAAAGGGCGAGCTGGTTCAGTCGGCGCTCAGCTTTGGCCACCGGACGGCGGGCGATATCCTCACCTTCCGCGTGGATGTCGACGCCGTCAGCGACGGGATGCCTGTGGACGAGTTGATTGATTATATCCGCCAGATCCGCCACTCCCGCCTGCCGGTGTATCATGAGTCCATTGACAATGTGGTAGGCATTCTCTCCTGCCGCAAGGCGGTCAAGACCTATCTGCGCCAGGGCGCGGCGATGGACATCCGCCAGGTGATGGATCAGCCGTTTTTTGTCCACTCCAGCACGGAGGTGGACACGCTGCTGCCTGAGATGAACCGCCTGAAGATCAACATGGCCATTGTCACCGACGACTATGGCGGCATGCAGGGCGTGGTGACCATGGAGGACATTCTGGAAGAGCTGGTGGGAGACATCTGGGATGAGGACGACGAGGTGGTCGAGAGCTTTGTCCAGGTCGGACCCGACACCTTTGAGATCGATGCCTCCATGAGCGCCGAGGACTGCTTTGACCGCATGGGCTACGAGGACTATGACGAGGATGAGATCGAGCACAAAAACATGGGCAGCCTGGCCTATGCCGCCTTTGAGCAGATTCCGGCCGAGGGCGACAGCTTTGACTACCGGGGGCTGCACATCACCATTTCCAAGATGAAAAAGCAGCGGATTGTCACCCTGCGCGTCACCCGGAAAGGGGGCGAGGCGGCATGACGCTTCTGATTTACTGCCTTGCCATTGTGGTGCTGCTGGTGTTTTCGGCGTTCTTTTCCGGGTCCGAGATTGCCTATTCCTCGGTGAACAAGACCCGGCTGGAGACCACGGCCGCCCACAGCGCCGCGGCGCGCCACGCGCTGTATATCTACGAGCGCTTTGACCGGGCGCTGTCGGCCATTCTGATCGGCAACAACCTGGTTAACCTTTCGGCCTCCAGTATTGCCACGCTGATTGCGCTGCTGCTGGCTGGCGCCGACGCCAGCGCCAGCCGGCAGGATCTGTTTTCCTCGCTGGCTGCGGTGCTGCTGACGATTCTGGTGCTGATCTTCGGCGAATCCATGCCCAAGATTGTCGCCAAGAAGAACCCCATGCCCTTTGCCATGAAGGTTTCGCGGCCGCTGCGGCTGCTGATGATTCTGCTCACGCCGGCTACCTGGGTCATCTGCGGCGCGGTCAACCTGCTGACCAGCCGCCTGCCCGGCGAAAAGCTGGGCGAGGACGAAGAGGCCGAGGCCGCCGAGGAAGAGCTGGTTTCGCTGATCGAGTCGTCCGAGGACGAGGGCATCATCGACGAGGACCGCTCGGAGCTGCTGCAGAACGCGCTGGACTTTGCCGAGATCTCGGCCCAGGAGGTGATGACCTCCCGGGTGGATATGGTCGCCCTCGATCTGGACGACGACCGGCAGACCCTCATCCGCCAGATTGAGGAAAGCTCGTTCTCCCGCCTGCCGGTGTATGAAAAGCGGATGGACAACATTCTGGGCGTGCTGTATCTGAACCACTATTACCGCGCCCTGCTGGATGATCCGGAGCCGGATCTGCGCAGCCTGCTTATCCCGCCCTGCTTTGTCTATAAAACCGTCAAACTGCCCACGGTGCTGCAGATGCTCAAGCAGCAGAAGACGCACATGGCCATCGTGACGGATGACTATGGCGGCACCATCGGTATCCTCACCATGGAGGACGTGCTGGAACAGATCGTCGGCGAAATCTGGGACGAGACCGACGAGGTGGTCAACGAGGTGGTCGAGCGCGGCAAAAACGAATATGAGGTGGACGGCGACCTGACCATCGGCGAGCTGTGCGAGCTGATGGAGTGGGACGAGGACGAGTTTGAAACCGAGTCGGTCACGGTCGGCGGCTGGACGCTGGAGATGTTCGAGGGCTTCCCCAAGGAGGGGGACCACTTCGACTATAAAAACGTGACAGTCACGGTGCTGAAGATGGACAATCTGCGCGTGGACCGCGTGCTGATTACTGTTCACCCGCCCAAAGACGAAGAAGAATCCTGATATGCGCAGCGGCAGACCGTGGGTCTGCCGCTGCTTTTTCCGGCCTGCCGCAGATCTTTTGCCGGCGGACGCCGCGCTGAAAAGACACGCGGCCTTGTGCTATACTACAAAGTATCAGCCCGGTGCTGCACGATCATGGGCTGCCGCGGGCGGGAGAGGGACTGTGACCTATCGAATTGCCATTTGTGATGATGAGCCGGAGCAGGAGCAGACGCTGAAGGCGGTCGTGGACGCCTGGGGAAAGGAAAACCGGGTGCGCTGCGCGGTCGCGTGCTTTCCCAGCGCGGAGGCGTTCTGGTTTGCCTATGAAGCAGATCCGGTCTGCGACATCCTGCTGCTGGATGTGGAGATGCCTGGCATGAGCGGCATGGACCTGGCCAGGCGCCTGCGGGCGGCGGGCAGCCGGCTGGAGATTGTGTTCATCGCCTCACACTTTGAGTTTGTCGGCGAGGGCTATGAGGTGGACGCGCGGCATTATCTGGTCAAGCCCGTCGCCGGGGAAAAGCTCTGGACGGTGCTGTCCCGTGCGGCGGAAAGGCTGGCGGAGGAGCCGCTCTATGTCGTGTTTTCCTGCGAGGGAGAGACGGTGAAGCTCTATGAGGCGGAGGTGCTGTATGCCGAGTCCTTTCTGCACGACCTGGTGATCCATGCCAGGACGGGCGAATACCGGATCAGGGAAACGATTTCGTCCTTTGCCCAGCGCCTCAGCGAGGACTTTTTCCAGACGCATCGGTCGTATCTTGTCAATCTGCGGGCGATTGTCCGTATCGGCCGCACGTCCGTCACGCTGGAAAACGGCGCAGAGCTCCCGCTGGCCCGCGGGAAATATGACGCGGTCAACCGCGCGTTTATTGCAAGAATGTGAGGTGCGTCATGCTGAAGCGAACCTATCTGAAGCTGGTGGACATGCAGGAGGAGCAGGCCAGAAGGCACCTGGACGAGGTGCGCAGCATCCACAGCGAAATGCGCGGCTATAAGCATGATTTTCATCACCACCTGCAGACGCTCAAGGGGCAGCTGAAGGCCGGAGAGGTGGACCGGGCCGTTACCTATCTGGCAGAGCTGGACGACAACCTGCAGCGCGTGGACACCCTGCTGAAAACCGGCAACGTGACCGTGGACGCCATCCTGTCGGCAAAGCTTGCGCAGGCACGGGCCGAGGGTGTTGCCGTCACGGTGCAGGCGGGCCTTCCGGATACGCTGACGCTCTCTGACCTGGAGCTGAGCATCACCCTCGGCAACCTGCTGGACAACGCCATTGAGGCGTGCCGCGATGCGCTGGGGGAGCCGTTTCTCCGCCTGACGCTCTGCATGAAGGGAAAGATGCTGTACTGCTACCTGCTCAATGCCGCCGGGAAAAAGAAGGTGAAGGTCGGCTCCCTGTTCCGGACCGGCAAGGGCGGGGCGCACGGCTTTGGTCTGCACCGGGCGGAGACCATCCTGAAACAGCATGGCGGCTGGGTGAAATATAACAGCGAGGACGGCGCGTTCACCTCGGAGTTTCTGGTTCCGGCCGTGGAATAGATGCAATTCGTGCACTGACCGATGCAGTTGGTGCACGGATTTTCTTTTTGGCAGGGGAATGCAGTGCGGCCTGCGCTGCGCGGGGCTGGAGCTGATTGCCACCGCCATGAACTATACGCTGCGGTTTGGCGTGTATCTGGTGCTGATCGACGGCGCGCTGCAGGGCGGCGTGACGGCGGGATCCATCGCGCAGTATGTTTCCAGCGTGATGCTCCTGCTGACGGCAGCCATCGGTCTTGTGCGCGCGGTGCAGCTTCTGGTCATGAACAACGCGTATACAGAGCGCTTCTTTTCCTACTTTGACATTCCCAATCCCATGTATCACGGCACCTTATCCGTGGAAAAACGAGAGGATAACGACTATTCGATTGAATTCCGGGACGTGTCCTTCCGCTATCCCAACGCGGACGCATACGCGCTGCGCCATGTCAGCCTGAAGCTCCGGATTGGCGAGAAGATGGCGGTGGTCGGCATGAACGGCAGCGGCAAAACCACCTTTATCAAGCTGCTGTGCCGGTTGTATGACCCAACCGAGGGCGTGATTCTGCTCAACGGCGTGGACATCCGGAAATACAGCTATGCGGAGTATCTGTCGCTCTTTTCGGTGGTGTTTCAGGATTTTCGGCTGTTTGCCTTCTCACTGGGGCAAAACGTGGCGGCCGGCGCCGCATACGACCGCCAGAGGGCTGTCTCGTGTCTGGATGAGGCCGGCCTCCGCGACCGGCTGACCCGGCTGCCTGCGGGGCTTGACACCGCACTGTATCACGATTTCGATCCGAACGGCGTGGCAATCTCCGGCGGCGAGGCGCAGAAGATTGCCATTGCCAGAGCGCTTTATAAAAACGCGCCGTTTATCGTCCTTGATGAGCCGACGGCGGCGCTGGATCCGGTGTCGGAGTATGAGGTCTACCGCAAGTTCAGCGAAATCTCCGGCGGGAAAACGGTCATCTATATCAGCCACCGGCTGGCCTCCTGCCGCTTCTGCGATGACATTCTGGTGTTTCACGAGGGAAGCATTGTGCAGCATGGCGCCCATGAGGCGCTGCTTGCACAGGCCGGCGGCAAATATGCCGAGCTGTGGAATGCGCAGGCACAGTATTACACCGAATCGCCGGCAGACCGGTGAGCATGGCTGTGCGTGGGGATAAAAAATGGGCGGCGCCTGTCCGGCTGCGGACGGGCGCCGCGCTGCGTGCGCGAAGATCGTGAAGAAAATTTGCCGCGGCATAAAATGAAACTGCGGAACATTGGCGGGGATTCGTAAAGCCGGAGGCGCGCCTTTGCAGCCGCTCGATCAATCGGAATTGGCGCTGTCGCGGTTTTCCCAGGCGTACACGTCCGAGGAAAGCGTGAAGCCGATTCGTAAATAAAACGCCTGGTCAGAGACAATGATGGCGCGACTGGCGCCAAGTGCTTTTGCACGAGCACATGCTTCGTAAATAACTGCTTTTGCCAAGCCCTGATTTCTGTGCTCCGGGACAGTTGCGACAGGTTCAACATAGGCCGTGTCACCGGTTGTGTACCACAAACCGCAGTGTGCGCAGTATGCGTGACCGGCAATTGCAAAGGTTTTTAATGCATCATTCGCATGGGGGATACGGGACAGGAGTGCATCGTCCCATTTTTCGGGAATGCCGTCATTATCAAACCCCTTGTGAATCACCAGCTGATATTGCCATGGGTCTGCAACAAAGCCTTGCGGGCTCATGGTATATGCATCAGGCATGTCATATGCCAGAGAATCTGACAAATCCAGAGACAAAACGCACGCACATCGATGCTTCTTTTCAAATCCTTTTTCCTGCAGTATCCGGCAAAGGGCGGTGTCCTTGATATTCACTTTTATAACTGCCCTGCGGCCTTCGGATTTGAGGACAGCGTCGGTCATGAGCTCAAGCATCAGCCTTTCCGAACTTGTGTGAATCAGATATATCCGGTCATCGTAGCTTGTATCATACGTAATCAAACCCACGATCGTACCGTTTTCATCCTTGAACATAACGATGCTGGTCAGCTTGTCCTCGTCGAGATAGCTATGTGCGTGCATCCATTCGAACCGTCCCCAATGAAAATGCTCGTTGTAATCCAGCTGTTCTGCTTCCAAAAGAAACTGGTAAATGCTTTGATACTGCTCGTTGAATCGCTCGCAGTTTTTATACCGCTCTATCCTGTATCCCATTTTAAGTTACCTCGCGAAATTCAAGTTTCGGGTTTATCGGTCTGCTGACATAGTACCACATGCGGTCAGATTGTACAAGATCAGGCGCAGCAGACGGATAGCCAGCCATGCCCGGTCACTGCTTTGCGAACACCCGACCAGCTGCAGCAGGAAGCATTTTCTAGCGGCAGACGATGAGAAATATAAGCAAGACGACAAAATTTGCGCAACTTTTGCTTGAAAGTTGGTAAATGTTATGGTAGACTGTAGTTACCAATCGTGTGCCCGCTGCGCGTTGTGAAGACAACAAGTTCAGAACGAAACAGAAGGGGGCTGGCGCCTGCTTACCGGGGGATGCGAGATGGCACGCAATAAAATCAATCCATTTTATTGCATTTTCATTGAGTTCTAAACTGGAATGCGAGGAGAGAATCAGATGAAAAAACGAATATTTGCAACAATGCTGGCACTGATAATGCTTATCAGTATCATGCCGACAAGTGCGATTGCTGCCCGTCTGCCGCGCCGAAACGGATATGGCGCGCGTCCCCTCGCTGGACCGGATGAGGGCGGCGGGGCCCCCAATATGCCAACCCTGGTCAAAACGGCCGAGTGGGCCGACGTGGAAAACGGCATTGCCAAGATTACCATCCGGATCAAGGGCACGCCCGAGCAGATTACGGCCCACAAGACCGACATCGCGCTGGTGGTCGACTGCTCCGGCTCGATGAAGGGCAACCGGATGAGCTCGGCAAAGAACGCGGCCCGTGCTTTTGTGGACAGGTTCTTCGGCCAGAACGCCAGCCAGGTCTACAAGGACAACGTGAAGATTGCCATTGTCCCGTTCTCCGATTCGGTGGAAACGAGCAATGTGTGCGGCCTGACCAACAACGCGCAGAGCCTGAACAGCGCCATTAACCGGCTGTACGCCGGCGGCGCCACCCATGTTCAGGACGGCATCCACACGGCCCAGCAGATGCTCGACGCCGGCACGCCCGGTGCACAGAAGGTCATCATTGTTCTGGCCGACGGCGAGCCGACCTATAGCTTCCCCTTTGTGGGCGGCGACCTGGGCAGCATTGACGCCGGTGTGTGGAACGAGAGCTTTGACCCCAGCTGGATTACTGCCTGGCCTGCGGCGGCTGCTGCGGACTACAGCACAACCGTCGGCACTGGCGGCAGCGGCGCGCTGCGCGGAAATATTCTGTGGCAGTGGACCAACTCCAGCTATTATCTGCTTGGCGGCAGCGAGGACTTTTCGACTCTGTATGGCTCGTTCAATTATGTCGGCGGCCGTCTGGTGTGCAGCAACGGCGCCCAAGCCAGCGACAACGGCACGGCGACCATCTGGGAGGCCGAGCAGTCCAAAAATGCCGGCACGATCATCTACAGCATCGGCTATGGCAGCGAAATCGGCACGGCTGACAGCCCCAACAGAGCCTATGAGGTCATGACGATGATGGCCGGCAACGGCGGTACATATCACGCCGCGTCCGAGGACAATGTGGACGCGATTTTCAGCGACATTGCGGTGGAGATTGCCAGCGGCGTATACAACGCGGTGGTAACCGACGTGCTGCGCGAGGGCTTCTCCTTTGTGCAGCCCCTGCCGGAGGGCGTGTCCATCGACCCGGAGACCGGCAATCTGATTTGGGACGCCACGGGCG
>CACXCV010000045.1 GCA_902766215.1 Oscillospiraceae bacterium | reverse complement strand
TGGAAGCCATTGTTCCCCTGGCTGAGCAGGCGCTGGCCACGGCG
This sequence comes from Oscillospiraceae bacterium, assembly GCA_902766215.1. GTDB lineage: Bacteria > Bacillota > Clostridia > Oscillospirales > Oscillospiraceae > RUG11142. The sequence continues at coordinate 3,431 of CACXCV010000045.1, read as the reverse complement.
CAGCTCACCCGCGCCGACCTGGACGCGGTTGCCGTCACCTTTGCCCCGGGTCTGATCGGCGCGGTGCTGGTGGGGGTCAACTTTGCCAAGTCCGCCGCCCTGGCGCTGGGCGTCCCCCTGATTCCGGTTCACCACATCCGCGGCCACGTGGCCGCCAACTATCTGGCCTTTCCGGAGCTGAAGCCGCCGTTTCTGGCGCTGGTCGTCTCCGGCGGGCACAGTCTGATCCTCGACGTGGCCGACTATACCCAGCTGCACATTCTCGGCTCCACCCGCGACGACGCCGCGGGCGAGTGCTTTGACAAAGTGGCGCGGGTGCTGGGCATGCCCTATCCCGGCGGCAAGGCGCTGGACGCGCAGGCGCGGCAGGGCGACTGCCGCCGCTATCCCATACCCCGCTCCCATGTGGAGGGCGCGCCCCTGGATATGAGCTTTTCCGGCTTGAAAACCGCCGCGCTCAACACCATTCACAACGCCCAGCAAAAGGGCGAGGCGCTGTCCGTCCCCGACCTGTGCGCCAGCTTTGAGGCCGCTGTGGCCGACACGCTGGCCCCGCGGGTTGAGCTGGCGCTGCGCCAGACCGGGCACCGGCAGCTGGTCATTGCCGGCGGCGTAGCCGCCAATACCCGCATCCGCGCCGAGCTGACCGCCGTGGCCCAGCGCTGCGGCGCGGCGCTGTACGCCCCGCCGCTGTCCCTGTGCGGCGACAACGGCGCGATGATCGGCGCCCAGGGCTATTATGAGTTTCTGGCCGGGCACACGGCCGGGGCCGGACTGAACGCCTATGCCACCATGCCCTGCGACCACGTCCGCTGGTAAGGGCGGTCTTTGTGCGTTTTGCTGCATCCGTGCTTGACGATGCCGGAGAAATATAGTATTATTTCCTTAATGTTATGAAATTGGAGGTTCGATCTATGCTTCGCATTGCAAAGACCGAAAACGGCCTGGTTCGCGGCCTGCCCGCAGCCGACCCCCGCATTACATCCTTTAAGGGCATCCCCTTTGCCGCGCCCCCGGTGGGCGAGCTGCGCTGGCGCGCGCCGCAGCCCGCGGCCAACTGGGAGGGCATCCGCGACTGCTATACCTTTGGCCCTATCGCCATGCAGGGCGACATCACGGCCAACCCCGACAACCTCTACGACCGCGAGTGGCATGTCGATCCCGACATTCCCATGAGCGAAGACTGCCTGTACCTCAACGTGTGGACCCCGGCCAAGCGCGAGGATGAAAAGCTGCCGGTCTTTGTCTGGATCTATGGCGGCGGCCTGGCCAGCGGCTACACCGCCGAGATGGAGTTTGACGGCGAGCGTCTGGCCCGCCGCGGCATCGTGGTCATCAGCATTGCCTACCGCGTGAATGTCTTTGGCTTTATGGCCCATCCGGAGATCACCGCCGAAAATCCCGACGCCCCGGCCAACTTCGGTCATCTGGATCAGCGCTTTGGCATCGAGTGGGCCAAGCGCAACGCCGCGGCCTTTGGCGGCGACCCGGACAACATCACCGTCGGCGGCCAGTCCATGGGCGGCTACAGCGTGGCCGCGCTGGTGGCCTCGCCCCAGTGCAGGGGCCTGTTCCAGAAGGCCATCATCGAAAGCGGCTACTGGCAGTTCTACTACACGCCGCAGCACTTTGGCTATAACCCCCTGTCCAACGCCGAGGCGCAGGGCGTGCGCTTCTTCGAGCACATCGGCGTCAAGTCCCTGGCCGAGGCCCGGGCGCTGGATCCCTTCGAGCTGCGCGAGCGCGCCAAGGGCTGGCGCGGCATGGGCGGCACCGTGACCGACGGCCGCTTCCTCACCGACGACGTCAACGCCGTCATCGAGCGCGGCGACGCGCTGCACATCCCCATCCTGCTGGGCAACACCGGGCCGGAGTTCCACGACGCGCCCGTTGCCGCGTCCAAGCCCGGCATGCCGTCCTTCATGGCGCCCCGGGCCGAGACGGTCGAGGACTTTGAGGCCAACATCCGCAAGGTCTTCGGCGACCGGGCCGACGCGTTTATGGCCATCTGCAGCAAAAACGGCGCGGACATTGACAGCCTGATGGCCACGGCCGATCTGCAGTCCACCGAGCTGGCCGCCCACATTACCGCCGCCTGCAACAAGGCGCTGGGCAATCCGTATCGGCTCTATTACTATCAGTTCAACCCGTTTATGCCCGGCTGGGACAACCCCGGCGCGTTCCACTCCTCCGACCTGTGGTTCTTCTTCGAGTCGCTTGCCAAGTGCTGGCGCCCCTTCGACGGCCGGTATTACGACCTGGCCCGCAAGATGTGCAACTATTGGGCCAACTTCATCCGCAGCGGCGACCCCAACGGCCCCGACGCCGACGGCACGCCCATGCCCCACTGGAACGAGCTGACGCCCGAGACGCCCTATGCCATGCACTTCACTGAGGAGCATGTGGGCACCGACCGCACCGGCCCGTCCGAGGTCATTCGCTTCATTGTGGACGACCACATGGCCAAAATCGGCAAAAAATAATCCATACAGCCGCAGCCCCCGCCCTCCATCCGGAGGGCGGGGGCTGTTTTTTACTTCAGCAGCAGCGCCAGCACGGCCTTCTGCGCGTGGAGACGGTTCTCCGCCTCGTCAAAGATCTCGCCGGCGTGCGCCTCGAACACCTGGGCTGTGATTTCCTCGCCCCGGTGGGCCGGCAGGCAGTGCTGCACCATGCAGCCGCTGTGCGTCCGGGCCATCAGCGCCTCATCCACGCAATAGCCGGCAAAGGCTGCGGCCCGCTGCGCGCGCTCACTCTCCTGCCCCATGGAGGCCCACACATCGGTGAACACCGCGTCGGCGCCCCGGGCGGCTTCGTGCGGGCTGCGGCAGAGGGTAAAGCCGCCGTGCGCCGCAGCAAAGGCCAGCACCGCCGGATCCGGGTCATAGCCGGCCGGGCAGGCGGCGCTGACCTCCATGCCCGCCTTCAGCCCGCCGACAATCAACGAGTTGGCCATGTTGTTGCCGTCGCCGATGTAGCACAGCTTCAGCCCCGCCAGACGGCCCTTGTGCTCGCGCACCGTCAGCAGGTCGGCCAGCACCTGGCACGGGTGGCAGAAGTCCGTCAGTCCGTTGATCACCGGAATCGAGCTGAACCGGGCCAGATCCTCCACCTCGCTCTGGGCATAGGTGCGGATCATGATGCCGTCGCAATAGCGGCTGAGCACCCGCGCCGTGTCCTGCACCGGCTCGCCGCGGCCAATCTGGCTCTCGCTGCCGGAGAGGAATATGGCGTGCCCGCCCAGCTGAAACATGCCGGTTTCAAAGCTGACGCGCGTGCGGGTAGAATTCTTGGTGAAGATCATGGCCAGCGTCTTTCCCTTCAGCAGCGGGTGGGGGTCGCCCTGCTTCTGCCTGGCCTTCAGTTCGGCCGCCAGATCGAGAATTTCATCAATTTCCTCCGGGGACAGGTCCAGCAATTTCAGCAAATGT
>CACXCV010000044.1 GCA_902766215.1 Oscillospiraceae bacterium | reverse complement strand
ATGACCGAGGTGTCTTCGCCCAGGGGGTTGATGATGCGGATGTTGCGGCGCAGGGGATCGTCGGCCGGGCGGCGGATCAGGTCATAGGCTGAGGGGCTGATGAAGCTGTAGGTGATGATCTCGCTGAAGCCCAGCGAGCGGGCGGCCTGTTCAATCTGCCGGGCCTGCCGCTGCGCCGGGGTATAGCCGCCGCGCATGGCTGCGCCGGAGAACATAGTGGTGGGGAGCTTGTCATAGCCATAGAACCGACCCACCTCCTCGGCCAGATCGGCCATGCAGCGCACGTCGGGCCGCCAGGAGGGCACGGTGACCAGGTCGCCCTCAAAGGTGAAGCCCAGGGGCAGCAGATACGCCTTCATCTGCTCGGTGCTCAGCTCGATGCCCAGCAGCGCATTGATGCGCTCGGGCTCCAGCGGCAGCTGGTACGGCGGCTCGACATGGTTGATCACGTCGATGGTGCCGTCAAGCACCTCGCCGGCACCCAGCATCTCCACCAGCTCGCAGGCACGGTTGACGGCGGGGACGGTGTTCATGGGGTCGAGGCCCTTCTCAAACTTGGCCGAGGCGTCGGTGCGCATACCCAGAGCCAGCGCTGTCTGGCGGATGGACACACCGTCAAAGTTGGCCGACTCGAACACCACATCCACGGTGTCGGCCACAATCTCAGAGTTCTCGCCGCCCATAATGCCGGCCAGACCCACGGGCTTGTGCTCGTCGGCAATGACCAGCATGCCGGGCTGGAGATTGCGGACGGCGCCGTCGAGAGTGGTCAGCGCCTCGCCCGGCTCGGCGCGGCGGACTACGATTTTGCCGCCGGAGACATAACGATAGTCAAAGGCATGCATCGGCTGGCCGTATTCCAGCATGACATAGTTAGTGATGTCCACAATGTTGTTGATGGGGCGCACGCCGCAGGCACGCAGGCGCTTGCGCATCCATTTGGGCGAGGGGGCGATTTTCACATTGCGCACCATGCGGGCCGTATAGCGTGGGCAGAGGTCGGCGGCCTGGATGTCCACATCCAGCAGCTCGCCCAGACTGCCCTTGGCGCCGCCCCTGACCTGCGGCTCGTGCAGCAGCAGCGGCGCGCCGAAGGTGGCGGCGGCCTCGCGGGCCAGGCCGATCAGGCTGAAGCAGTCGGGGCGGTTGTTGGTAATCTCAAACTCGACCACCGCGTCGTTGTTGCCGATGACCTCGTTGATGTCCTGGCCGACGGTGCAGTCCTCCTGCAGGATCCATATGCCGTCCTCGACGGCATATGGCACGTCGTGCAGGGTGAGGTTCAGCTCTTTGATGGAACAGAGCATGCCGCAGGAGGTCTCGCCGCGGAGCTTGCCCTTGGTGATGTGCACGCCGCCGGGCAGCCAGCTGTTGTGCCTGGCCACGGGCACCAGGTCGCCCACGCGGACGTTCTGCGCGCCGGTGACGATCTGTACCGGTTCGCCGTCGCCGGTGTCGATCTGGCAGACCCACATGTGGTCGGAGTTTTCGTGCCGCTTCATGTCCAGCACCTTGCCGACCACCACGTTCTTAATTTCGGCGTCCAGACGCTCGGTGGTCTCCACCTTCGAGCCGGACATGGTCATCGCCTCGGCAAACTCGTGATCCGTGGCGGTGAAGTGGACAAATTCGTCCAGCCAGTTTCTTGACAGATTCATGCTTAACCCTCCTGGAACTGCGACAGGAAGCGCAGGTCGTTTTCATAGATCAGACGCATGTCGGAAATGCCGAAGCGGCGCATGGCCAGGCGCTCCAGGCCGATGCCGAAGGCAAAGCCCGAATAGACCGAGGTGTCGATTCCGCAGCCCTCCAGCACGCGGGGATGCACCATGCCGGCGCCCAGCAGCTCGATCCAGCCCTCGCCCTTGCAGGTGCGGCAGCCGGCGCCGTGGCACTCGAAGCACTGTACGTCCACCTCGCAGCTGGGCTCGGTAAACGGAAAGTGGTGCGGGCGGAAGCGCAGCACGCAGTCGGGGCCGTAGAGTGCGCGCATCACTTCGTTGAGCGTGCCCTTCAGGTCGGCCATAGTCACGCCCTTGTCCACCACCAGACCCTCGATCTGGTGGAACATGGGGCTGTGGGTGGCGTCAACCTCGTCCTTTCGGTAGACACGGCCGGGGGACAGCAGGCGGATGGGCAGCTCGTGCGTCTCCATATAGCGCACCTGCATGGGGCTGGTCTGGGTGCGCATGACCACGCTGTCGTCCTCGGTGATATAAAAAGTGTCGCTGCGGTCGCGGGCGGGGTGGCCCTCCGGCGTGTTCAGGCGGGTAAAGTTATAGTCGGCCAGCTCGACCTCCGGCCCTTCGGCAATCTGAAAGCCCATGCCGATAAATACGTCCTTCACCTCGTCGAGGACGATGGACATGGGGTGCCGGTGGCCCAGGGCGGGGCGGACGCCGGGGATGGTCACGTCCTCGGTTTCGGCCAGGAGCCTGGCATCCAGCGCGGCGGACTCCAGGCGGGACTTGGCCTCGGCCAGCTTGTCCTCAATGGCGGTGCGGACGTTGTTGGCCAGCTGGCCCATCACGGGCCGCTCCTCGGCAGAGAGCCTGCCCATTTGCTTGAGCACGGCCGTCAGCTCGCCCTTTTTGCCCAGGAGCCTGACGCGCAGCGCCTCCAGCTCCTGCGCGTCGCGGGCGCTGTCCAGCATCGCCAGCGCCGACTGGCGAATCTGTTCGAGTTGTTCTT
>CACXCV010000043.1 GCA_902766215.1 Oscillospiraceae bacterium | reverse complement strand
TTGGGGAAGGTGAACAGCTGCGCGCCGGGCAGATCGGCCGTGACCGCCATCGTGCGGCCGGTAGCCGGGGAATAGGCCTCGGCCTGGGGGCCGGCGGCGCCGTTGAAGATAAAGTGGTGATCATACAGCTCGTGGCCAAAGGGATGGCTGGTGCGGAAGTCATACCGCGTGCCCTCCACGCTGGCAATGGCGCTGGGGATCAGCTCAGCGTTGACCTCTAGGTAGTGGTCTGCGCTCAGCCGCAGCTCGCACTCGCCAATGGAGGCGCCGTCGGACAGGTTCCAATAGGCATGGTTGGTCAGGGCACAGACCGTGGGCTTGTCAGAGACAGCCTGCAGCGTCAGCACCAGCTCGTTGCTGTCCGTCAGGGCAAAGCGCGAAACCAGCGTCATGTTGCCCGGGAAGCCATCGGTGCCGTCGGGGCTGAGGAGGGTCATGACGACCTGCTCGCCGTCCTCGGCGCTCTCCCACACGCAGTTATGTACACCGGCGCCGCCGTGCAGGGTGTTGTTGCCCTCGTTGCGGGTCAGCTCATAGGTGTGGCCGTCCAGCTCGAAGCTGCCGCCGGCGATGCGGTTGCCATAGCGGCCGATGGTCGCGCCGAAAAAGTTGTTATGCGCCTCAAAGCCGGCCAGCGTGTCCGGCCCCACGATGATGTTGCCCAGCTTGCCGCTGCGGTCGGGCGTGTTGACGGTGACGATGCGCGCGCCGAACGTGGTCACCTGCACCGACAGGCCGTTCTGATTGGTGAGGGTATAGAGGAATACCTCTTTGCCAGCGGCGGTTTTGCCCCAGGACTCCTTTGTAATCATTGGATCCAGCTCCTTTGCAGTCATTTTTCCGTTTATGGTGTACTGCCCCGCCCGGCAGGGCAGATGCGCACAGCGCAGAACGTCCGTTGCTCCGGACGCTGTTATTCTATCACAAAACCAGGCCAAAACGCAAGAGAAGAACCTCGCCGCACGCCCCCAGGGGCAGAAAAAAAGTATCTTTCGTGCTGAAAAACCTGTTGACATTTATAAATCAGCATGATATAATCAGCATGTTCCGTTTGAAGGGGCAAGTAAATATCGCGGGGTAGAGCAGTTCGGTAGCTCGTCGGGCTCATAACCCGGAGGTCATGTGGTTCAAATCCCATCCCCGCAACCAGATAAGACACGCAGTTCATATGAACTGCGTGTCTTTTTTATTCCCGTTATTCCCGTTTTTCTCCTGTCTGCCGCCCGCGCCGGAACGCCCGGCACGCTGACCGCGGCAGACAGGCAGAAATGCGGCCGCTCCGCTCCGCACCGCGGGCCCGCCCCGACTGCGGCTCACTCAATCTGCACAATCTCGTCAATGGCAATCCGCTGGCCGCTGGCCATCACCACCTCGCGGGTATACAGGTCAATGTTCTTCACCGGGCCGGCCACGGTGCAATAAGCCCCGCCGGCCTTGCGCGCATCTGGCTGAAAATAGGTAATCCGTGCCTCCGGCTGTTCGTCCAGCCGCGCGGCCAGCGCCTGCAGGCGGCGGTCCAGCGCCGCACGCTCGTCCTCGTCCAGCTCGGCGCGGCAGGTGGTCAGCCGTGCCGTCTCGGCCACCACTGCGTCATAGCCGGTCAGCGCAGCAAAGGGGGCAAACTGCGCCGCCCGGGCGGCAGCTGTCAGCCGCGCTCGGCCGGGCGATACATGGTGCGGCAGCGCCAGCAGATCGTCATAGCGTCCAGTCATGCCCTGTGTCCTCCAATCTGCCCGTTGCGCTGGCGGGCGGTGGCCCCGTCCTGATAATTCATGCCCTTGAGGATGGCGTTTTTCCCATAGCGCTTTTTGATGGCCAGCATGGCCTGCTGCATCCGGTGCTCCCGGGCCAGGCCGTCCTCCTCCGACTGCCGCCGGGACTCCTCGGCGGCATAGTCCGTAAACAGGTCCAGCTGCCCGCTGACCTGCGGCTGCGGGGCCGCCGCCTCGTCCAGCACGCGGCCCGCCACCACATACATCCGCCGCACCAGCAGGGTCTTATCCACCACCCGGTCGAACAGCGCTGCCGCCGCCTGCACAATCTGTTTGGCCGAGGAGGTATAGCGCGGCAGCCGCTGGGTGCCGTGCGCCTGCTTGGGTATCTGCCGGCCGTACCGGTCGGCAGATACCGGGCCATGGTATCGGGCGCGGATGTCCGGGTTGCTCAGGTTTTCGGTGTCATAGCCCACGGTCAGGACAATCTGGTCGGTCATCAGGTGCTTGTCCACCAGGTCCAGCGCCAGCAGGTCGGCCATCTCGCTGAGCACCAGCCGCGCCTTTTCAAAGGGGTAGGGCTGCTGAAGCACCTGGCCGGAGCTGATGCTGCTGGTTTCCGGCCGATAGGCCTTGATGTCGGCAATGGTACACGGCTCCCAGCCCCAGGCGTGATCGATCAGCAGCTCGGCGTTGACGCCGAACATCTGATACAGCAGCGCCTCGTTATAAAAGTCCGCCGGCCCGCCGGCGGAGCAGCGGGCGATGTCGCCCATGGTGTACAGGCCCCGGGCCTCCAGCTTTTTGGCATAGCCCGGGCCGACGCGCCAGAAGTCGGTCAGCGGCCGGTGGGACCAGAGCGTCTGGCGATAGCGCAGCTCGTCCAGCTCGGCGATGCGCACGCCGTTTTCGTCCGGCGGGATATGCTTGGCCCCGATGTCCATGGCGATCTTGGCCAGGTAGAGGTTGGTGCCGATCCCGGCGGTGGCGGTGATGCCCGTGGTGTGCAGCACATCCAGAATCATTTTCATCGCCAGCTGCCGCGGCGTGAGCTGATAGGCATGCAGATAGTGGGTGGCGTCGATGAACACCTCGTCGATGGAATAGACATGGATGTCCTCCGGCGCGATATACTTGAGGTAAATCTGATAAATGCGGGCGGAATAGTCCATATAGTGCGCCATCTGCGGCGGCGCGACCAGATAATCCACCGCCAGCTGCGGCGAGCGGGCCAGCTCGCCCGCGTCGGTGGACGAGCCGGTCAGCCTCCGCCCGGGAGCGGACTGCTGCCGCCGGGCGTTGACCAGCGCCACCTGCTGTACCACCTCGAACAGCCGCGCCCGGCCCGGGATGCCATAGGCCTTCAGCGGCGGCGAGACCGCCAGGCAGATTGTCTTCTCCGTGCGGCTCTCGTCCGCCACCACCAGGTTGGTGCTCAGGGGGTCCAGCCCCCGCTCCACGCACTCCACCGAGGCATAGAACGACTTGAGATCAATGGCGATATAGCTGCGCGGCTCCACTGGCTCCGCCCCCCTTTTGTGATGATCTGTCTTGATTATATCTTTTTAAGATACTATTGTCAATATTCTTATCTCTATCAGATTGTGCCATGGATAGAAACGCTGCCCTGCCGTGCTCTTCCTTTTGGCCGCAATTTGATTCTCCCCCGTTGTGCTCTGCGTGTATTATTCATCATATTCGTATATCTATAAATTTTACCCGGCATATTTGCAAAGCCAACCGGATTTTTATGCATATTGATGCTTGTCAATCCACACACTGCGTGGTATGATAGCCCCACGAACAAAACGCAGCGCAAGGAGGCAGCACATCATGGCTGAGGTAAAAAAAGTGGTTCTCGCCTATTCCGGCGGGCTGGATACATCGATCATCATCCCCTGGCTGAAGGAAAACTATAACAACCCCGAGATCATTGCCGTGTCCGGCAACGTGGGCCAGGCCGACGAGCTGGAGGGGCTGGAGGAAAAGGCGCTGAAAACCGGCGCATCCAAGCTCTATGTCGAGGATCTGGTGGACGAGATGGTAGACGGCGTCATCATCCCCTCGATGATGATGGGCGCCAAATATGAGGAATATCTGCTGGGCACCGCCTTTGCCCGCCCGGTGATCGCCAAGCGCCTGGTGGAAATCGCCAAGGCCGAGGGCGCCGACGCCATCTGCCACGGCTGCACCGGCAAGGGCAACGACCAGGTGCGGTTCGAGCTGGCCATCAAGCGCTTTGCCCCTGAGATCAAAATCATCGCCCCCTGGCGCGAATGGAGCATCAAGGGCCGCGATGAGGAGATTGACTATGCCGAGGCGCACCACGTACCGCTGAAAATCAGCCGCGAAACCAACTATTCCAAGGACAAGAACCTCTGGCACCTGAGCCACGAGGGGCTGGACCTGGAGGATCCCACCAACGAGCCGCAGTATGACAAGCCGGGCTTTCTGGAAATGGGCGTCTCCCCTACCCAGGCGCCGGATCAGGCCAGCTATGTCACCCTCGAGTTTGAAAAGGGCTGGCCGGTGGCCATTGACGGCGAGAAGATGAAGGCCTCAGCCATCATCGCCAGGCTCAACGAGCTGGGCGGGGCCAACGGCATCGGCCTGCTGGACATTGTGGAAAACCGGCTGGTGGGCATGAAGGACCGCGGCGTGTACGAAACCCCGGGCGGCACCATTCTCTACCGCGCCCACGAGGTGCTGGAGATGATCACCATCGACAAGGACACCAAGCACATGAAAACCAAGCTGGCCGTGGACTTTGCCGATCTGGTGTACAACGGCAAGTGGTTTACGCCCCTGCGCGAGGCGCTGACGGCCTTTGCCGTGGAGACGCAGAAGACCGTCACCGGCACGGTGAAGCTGAAGCTCTATAAGGGCAACATCATCACCGCCTCGGTCAGCTCGCCCTGCACGCTGTATTCCGAGCAGCTGGTCACCTTTGAAGAGAGCGACTATAACCAGGCTGACGCCACCGGCTTTATCAACCTCTGGGGTCTGCCCGACACGGTGCTGGCCCTGCGCGACCAGAACAAGCTGAACTAATCGTCTCTGTCCGGGCGGCCCGCCGGCCGTCCGGACAGGGCTGCAATACAGGAGGAACCTTATGAAACTCTGGGCAGGGCGCTTTGAAAAGGACACCGACACGCTGGTCAACGACTTTAACTCGTCCATCGGCTTCGACGCGCGGATGTACCGCGAGGACATTGCCGGCTCGATGGCCCACGCGGCCATGCTGGGCCGCCAGGGCATCATCGACCCCGGCGAGGCCGAGGCCATTGTCGCCGGCCTGCAGGCCATTCTGGCCGATGTAGAGGCCGGGACGGTCGCCTTCTCCGCCGACAACGAGGACATCCACATGAACATCGAGACGCTGCTGACCCAGCGCATCGGCGACACCGGCAAGCGGCTGCACACCGCCCGCTCGCGCAACGATCAGGTAGCGCTGGATATCCGGCTGTATCTGAAAAAGGAGATCGCCGTCATCCGCGGCCAGCTGCTGGAGCTGATGCAGGTGCTGGTGCGCAAGGCCGAGGTCAACCGTGAGAGCTATATGCCCGGCTATACCCACCTGCAGCGGGCGCAGCCCACCACCTTTGCCCACTACATGATGGCCTATGCCAACATGTTCCGCCGGGATGTGACCCGCCTGGACGACTGCCTGGCGCGGATGGACGAGATGCCCCTCGGCTCCGGCGCGCTGGCCGGCACCACCTATCCCATCGACCGGCAGAGCGTGGCCGACCAGCTGGGCTTTGCCCGGATTACGCAGAACAGCCTGGACGGCGTGTCCGACCGGGACTTTGCCATTGAGTTTCTCTCCGCCTGCTCAATTCTCATGATGCATCTGAGCCGCTTTTCCGAGGAGATCATCCTCTGGTGCAGCTGGGAGTTCCGCTTTGTCGAGCTGGACGACGCCTATTCCACCGGCAGCTCCATCATGCCGCAGAAAAAGAACCCCGACGTGGCCGAGCTGGTGCGCGGCAAAACCGGCCGGGTCTATGGCAGCCTGATTACCCTGCTGACGGTGATGAAATCGCTGCCCCTGGCCTATAACAAGGATATGCAGGAGGACAAGGAGCCGCTGTTTGACACCATCGACACCGTGGAGCAGTGCCTGCCGGTGTTTGCCGCCATGCTGGACACGCTGACGGTCAGGCCCCAGCAAATGGCCCAGGCCGCCTCGGCCGGGTTTATCAACGCCACCGACTGCGCGGACTATCTGGTGCGCAAGGGCATGCCCTTCCGCGATGCCTACATGGTCGTGGGGCGGCTGGTTCACCAGTGCATTCAGGCCGGTCAGACCCTCGATACGCTGGAGCTGGCGCAGTTTCAGGCGGCCAGCAGCCTGTTTGACGCCGACGTTTACGACGCGCTGGCGCTGCGCAGCTGCGTGGAGGGGCGCAAGGTGCCCGGCGGCCCCAGCCACGAGGCTGTCAGCAGCCAGATTGCCTATATTCAGTCGTTTATCGACGGCTGCTCGCCCTCGGGTCAATAAAAGCCACGGCGCACACACCAGCTGGTGTGTGCGCCGTGTTCGTCTTTTCACGCCGGGTCATAGCTGTCGCCGCAGGCGGCCTTGCCCGCCTTTTTGTACAGGGGGCCGTCCTTTTTGGTGACGGTGCGGCTTTGCAGCCCCTCCGCGGTACACAGCTGCAGGGTGATGTGTCCGGGGCCCTTCACCGGGTGCCGCAGCACCCGCGCCTGCGCCTGCCGCACCGGCTGTCTGGTCACGGCCAGAAAGGCAAACTTTTCGTCCTCATAGGGCGCCTCGCCGCCCTTGAGCAGCTTGTGCAGGCGGCTGCGCGCCACCCGGCATGTAAAGTGACACCAGTCGTCCGGCTCCATGGGGCAGCCCTCGTTGTGGGGGCAGGGCGCGGCGATAAAGCCGCCCTGGCTGATCAGCCAGCTTCTGGCCCGGCGCAGCTGGGCATAGCCCACGGGCGTGCCCGGCTCGACCAGCAGCAGCAGCCGGTCCGCCGCCGCCCACAGCTGGCCCAGCACCCGCGCACGCGCCGACTCGTCCAGCTCGTTGAGCGCATAGGAGGCCGCCACCAGATCTGCATGGCCGGATACGCCCGCCTGCGCCACGTCCTGCCGGACCCAGCGGACATTCTGCAGCATCGGCTCGTCCGCCGCCAAACGTTTGCCCGCGGCAATCATCGCCTCCTCGCGCTCGAGGCAGGTGATCTGCAGCGGCGCATCCAGCCGCGCGGCGGCAGCCCAGGCGGCCGCACCTGTGCCCGCGCCGGCGTCCAGCACGGTGGCAATCGGGCCGTCAAACTGGCGCAGAGCCGCGGCCAGCGCCGCGTCGACGGCCCCAAAGGTGGCCGGCATGCGCACCACGGCATAGGCCGCCGCCTCCACCGGACGGGTCAGCAGCCGCCTGCCCTGGCCGCTCTGGGTCTGATAGCGCTCGGTCAGCGCCCGTGAGGCCGCCAGCAGCTGCGCCTGCGGATAGTCCGCCGCCAGCGCTTCGATCCCGGCGCGCAGGCCCATCGGTAATTCCATTGGTCATTCCTCCCCTGCCGCGCCGCTGCCGGCCGGCAGATACAGTGTACCACACGGCGCGGGTTCTGTCACCCGGCAATTGCGCCGTCCGTCACCCGCGCCGCGTTTGTTCTCCAAACGGGACAATCCCGCTTGCAATGCTATCTGAAATATGATACACTCAGGATACAAAACAACCCGCCCCCCGGGCGGTGTGGGGTGATGGAATGAATCAGACAATCGGCCAGACGCTGACCCGTCTGCGCACCGAGCAGGGTCTCAGCCAGCGCGAGCTGGCGGCGCAGCTATGCGCCGCGGGGGTGCAGGTGTCCAACCAGGCCGTGAGCAAATGGGAAAACGACAGCACACAGCCCAGCGCCCGGCAGTTTTTGGCGCTGCTGCGGATCTTCGGCGTGCGCGACGCGCTGTCGGTGTTCACCGGCGTCCCGGCAGAGGACCCGCGCGACGGGCTGAACCGCGCTGGGCAGGAAAAGGTGGACTGCTACATCCGCGATCTGCTGGCCACGGGACTATACCGCGACAAGCCGCCCGCTGCGCTGCGCTGCCTGCCCCTGTATGACCTGCCGGCCAGCGCCGGCACCGGGCAGTTTCTCGAGCAGTCGGGCTATGAAACAGTCGCCGTGGGGGAGGACGTTCCCGCCAGCGCCGACTTTGGCATCCGCCTGGCCGGCGACTCGATGCAGCCCCGCTTTGCCGATGGACAGACGGTGTGGGTTCACCGGCAGAACACGCTGGAGCACGGACAGATCGGCATCTTTCTCTATGATGGCTGTGCCTATTGCAAGCGTCTCGAGCAGAGCAGCCAGGGCCTGCGGCTCTGCTCGCTCAACCCGGCCTATGCCCCCATTGTCCTGCGCCCCGGCGAGGAGCTGACCGTGTTCGGCCGCGTGGTGGGTTAGGAGGCAGGATGGGAGAACTGCGTCAACCGGCCCGCCCGCGCCTGGCGGAGCTGAGCCTGTCCAACCTGGTCTTTTGCGCCATGGTGCTGCTGCTGCACCTCTGCTCTGACACCATCGCCGCCGAGCCGCGGCCCACGCCGTTCTACCGGGCCGTGTTCTGCCTGTGGCAGCTGTGCTCGGTGGCGGTGTACGGATTTTTCTTTCTTGGCGGGCTGAAAGCCTGCCTGGGCCGCCGCCGGCCGCTGAAGGAATATTATCTGCGCCGGCTGCAAACCGTGGTCCTGCCCTATCTGGTCTGGGCCGTGCTGTATTATGTGGTACGCGCCGTGCTGTGGCACGGGCGCTTCTCTCTGCCTGATCTGCTGGCCCAGCTGGCTCTGGGGGCTGCCGCGCCGCACCTCTATTTTGTCATCGCGTTGGTGCAGTTCTATCTGCTGATCCCCCTCTGGCGGGCCATGGTCGACCGGCTGTCTCCGGCGCTGGTGCTGCCGCTGCTGGGCGTGGCCTCCTCGCTGCTGCCCGGGCTGATGACCTGGGCATGGCAGCGCTGGCTGCCGGACGTGCCGGTCTATCTCGACCGCTTCTTCATGAGCTATCTCTTCGTCTGGTGCGCCGGGTGCTATGCCGGGGCGCAGTACGAGCGGTTCTCCGCCGCGCTGAAAAAAAACCGCTGGTTTGTCTGGGTGCTGTTTCTGCTGCTGGCCGGGCCATATCTCTGGTTCTGCTATGACAACCATGTCAATCTCAGCTGGTATGGCTTCCTTACGCCGCTGATGCAGTTTTACAACGCGGCGGCCATCTGCGCCGTGCTGGCCTGCGCCCAGGCCTGGCAGAGCCTGATGCGCCCGTGGGCGATGCAGGCGCTTGATCGCGCGTCCTATCAGATCTATTTGGGGCACATGCTGCCGCTGCTGGCCGCGCCGGGCCTGATTGCACGGCTGCCCGTTTCGGTCACGCCCTCGCTGCACCTGCTGCTGCGTGCCGCCATCGTGCTGGCGCCCACGCTGGGGCTGAGCCTGCTGTGGCAGGCGCTGCGCCAGCGCCGCCGGGGCTGAGCACCCCGCTCTGCCGCAGCCGCCGACAAACATGCAAAAGCCAGCATCTGCACATGCAGATGCTGGCTTATTCTCTGGCCGTGCCGCGCGTCAGTCGCAGCGGTGCTCCATGGGCGGGCGGCGGCCCGGGTGATCCTCATCGCTGTATTCGCCCACACGCACGCCGTTGCGCTGGCGCTCCCGGTCCACCTGCTGGGTGATCAGGCGCATCACACGCTGGTGATCCTTGACCTTTTCAATGTGCAGGTGCGGCGTGTCGGCGTCGGATGAATCGAGAATCACCGTCCCCACGCCAAACATCCGCTGCCCCAGCGTCTGCCGGCGGGAGATGTCCCGCACGCGGAAAAGCAGCAGCTGGCTTTCGTGTACCGTCAGCAGGCCGCGGGTCACCGTCAGGGCGTCCTCCGTCAGCGTATAGCGGGTAAAACTCCACGGCAGGCCCAAAATCCGTTTTTTATCCGTCCACAAAACCACCGGGTCCTTCATGTCATCCATCACGTTCCGCTCCCATCCTGCGCCATGCGGCGTTGTTTTTTCTATTGTACCCGATTGCACTGCGCCATGCAAGCAGAAAATCCGATTGCCTGTGCTGGCCGCCTGTGCTACAATACAAGCAGAACCACAGGAGGTTGCCGCATGAAACGAATGGTTGCCGCGCTGCTGCTTTTGCTGCTCTGTGCCTGCACGGCGCAAGTTGCAGATGTTGCTCCCGCGCCGGAGTCGCCGCCGGCTGAAAGCAGCGAAATCGCCCCGGCTGCGCCGGAGCCCGATCCGCTCCCCGACGAGGTTCCGGAGCCGGAGCCGCTCCCTGACGAAGCGTCCGAGCCTGCGCCAGAGCCCGTGCCCTATCCCTTCACCGAGGGGCCGGCGCTGAGCGTGGACGGGGCCGAGGCCGGCGCTATCGCCCTGCTGGAGCAGGCGTATTATCTGCCGCTGGAGGCGCTGACGGCGCACCTGCCCATCCATACCGAGCCAACCGACGACGGCGGCCTGGCCCTGCGCCTGCACGGCCGCTGCGTGTGGCTGTCGGACACGGTCAGCTGGGAGGACAGCACCGGCGTGCTGGTTACCCATTCGGCGCCGCCCGTGCGCTGGGATGGGCAGTGGTTCGTGCCGCAGAGCGTCCTGCAGCCCGGCCTGGGGCTGACGGTGCTGACCGACCTGCAATATCCCCACGTCTATGTCTCGGACAACCGACAGTATGACCCTGTGCCGAAGGGGGTGTGCGTGCCCACGCTGATGTATCACGCCGTGTCGCCCACGCCCCGGGGCAACGACGAACTGTTTGTCGATCCGGACGAGCTGGAAACGCAGCTGCAATATCTGGCCGACCACGGCTATACCACCGTCACCTTTGAGGATCTGCCCCGGCTGGACGAAATTGAAAAGCCTGTGATGCTCACCTTTGACGACGGCTATGACGACAACTATGACTATCTCTTCCCTCTGCTGCAGCAATACGGCATGAAGGCCACCATCTTTGTCATCACCGGCTATGTCAACTATCCCTACTATCTGACCGAAGCCGAAATCAAAGAAATGTCCGACTCGGGGCTGGTGTCGATTCAGAGCCACACCAACGCGCACCCCGATCTGGACACACTGGACGAGGCCGGCACCCGCCACGAACTGGAGATCAGCTGGCTGACCCTGGCGCGCATCACGGGAAAGGTGCCCTTTGTGCTCTGCTACCCCACCGGCCGTCAGAGTGCGCTGACGCGCCAGGTTGCTGCCGAGCGGTATACCTATGGTCTGCTGATGAACGGCGGCGACTATGTCACCGGCAGCGACCCGTTTTTGATTCCCCGGCACTATGTTTCCCGCTTTACCGACCTGAACACCTTTGCCGCACTGATCCAGCACGCGGGCTGAGCCGGCTGGCCGCGCCCCGCTGGAAATGACAGACAGGAGGAACTGCAATGACCGATCAGGAGCTGATTGCCCACGCCGCCGCCATGCGCAGCCGCGCGGTGGCGCCCTATTCGCACTATCAGGTGGGCGCTGCCCTGCTGGGCAGCAATGGCAAGGTCTACGGCGGCTGCAACATCGAAGCGGCTGCCTATTCCGTCACGCTCTGCGCCGAACGGGCCGCACTGGCCTGCGCCGTGGCCGACGGCTGCACCAGCTTTACCCGGCTGGCCGTCATCGCCTCGGGCGAGGGGCTGTGTACCCCCTGCGGCATGTGCCGGCAGATGCTCTTCGAGTTTGCTCCGGAGCTGACAGTGCTCTGCTGTTACGCCGACCAGCGCAGCCAGGCCATCCCCATCGCCGAGCTGCTGCCCTTTGGTTTTGGCGGCGATCGCCTGCCCGGCTGAGCACAGCCGCACATTACAGGACAAAGGAGGGCCGCCATGCCGGATTTATACAGTGAAGTGCGCTTTATGAAGGGCGTGGGAGAGGCCCGCGCAAAAAAGCTGGCCGGGCTGGGGATTGTCACCGTTTATGACCTGCTCAGCCACTTTCCACGGCAGTATGAGGACCGAACGCAGCTGGTGCCGCTGGCGCAGCTGCCGGAAAAAACGCCGGTCTGCTTCCGCGCCATGGTAACCGCCGTGCCCCGGGCCTCCTATGGCCGGAGCTATCAGACCATTACCCGCGTGCCTGTCACCGATGGACATGAGCGGATCACGCTCACATTTTTCCACCGCAAGGGGGTGGCAGAGCAGCTGCTGCCCGGAAAAATCTACATCTTCTATGGCGCACTGACCGAGCGCGACGGCCTGCGCTCGGTGATTAACCCCGATTTTGAACCGGAGGAGGCCCCCGGGCAGGTCACGCGCCGCATCGTCCCGGTGTATCCGCTGGCGGCGGGGCTGAGCAACACCATGCTCAGCCGCCTGATCGGGCAGGCCCTGGCGCAATACAGCGCCCAGCTGCCCGAGACGCTGCCCGCCGCCCTGCGCGCCCAGCGGCAGCTGCTGCCGGTGCAGGAGGCTTACCGTATCATCCACAACCCTCCGGACTTTGACCGCCTGGCCGAAGCCCAGCGCCGGCTGACGTTCGAGGAGCTGTTTGTCTTCTCCGCCGGGCTGTCGCTGATGAAATCCCGCCGCCAGACCGAGACAGCCGCCGCCTTTTCTAACCTGGACATAGCGCCCTTCACGGCAGCGCTGCCCTTTGCCCTCACCGGGGCCCAGCAGCGGGCCATCGACGACATTCTGCGCGACCTGGCGCGGCCGGTACCCATGAACCGGCTGGTGCAGGGCGACGTGGGCAGCGGCAAGACCATGGTGGCCGCCGCCGCCGCCTATTGTGCGGCAAAAAATGGCTGGCAGACCGCCTTTATGGCCCCCACCGAGATTCTGGCCGAGCAGCACGCTCAGTCCCTCGCCCGCCTGCTGGAGCCGCTGGGCGTGCGCGTGGCGCTGCTGACCGGCGGCATGAAGGCCGCCGCCGCCCGGCAGACCCGGGCCCTGATTGCCCAGGGCATGGCCGACCTGGTGATTGGCACCCATGCGCTGCTCTCCGCCGGGACGGAGTTTGCCCGGCTGGGGTTGGTCATTGCCGACGAACAGCACCGCTTTGGCGTAGGGCAGCGCGCTGCCCTGACGGAAAAGGGGCAGTTCCCCCACGTGCTGGTCATGTCCGCCACGCCGATCCCCCGCACGCTGGCGCTGATTCTCTATGGCGACCTGGATGTGTCGGTGATTGACGAGCTGCCCCCCGGGCGGCAGACCATCGACACCTTTCTGGTGGGCGAGCGGATGCGCCAGCGGGTCAACGCCTTCATCCGCAGGCAGGTGGCCGAGGGGCATCAGGTGTATATCGTCTGCCCCGCCGTGGAGGAGAGCGAAACCGACGACCTCAAAGCCGCCGAGGTCTGGGCGCAGACGCTGCAGCAGGCGGTGTTTCCCGACCTGCGCGTGGCTCTGCTGCACGGCAAGATGAAGCCCGTCGACAAGGAGGCGGTGATGCGCCGCTTTGCCGCCGGCGAGAGCGACATTCTGGGAGCGACCACGGTCATCGAGGTGGGCGTGGACGTGCCCAACGCCACGCTGATCGTCATTGAAAATGCCGAGCGCTTTGGCCTGTCGCAGCTGCACCAGCTGCGGGGCCGGGTGGGGCGCGGCAGCGCAAAAAGCCGCTGCATTCTCTTCTCCAGCCACAGCAGCGCCCAAACGCAGGAGCGGCTGAAGGCCTTCTGCGCCACCAACGACGGCTTTCGCATTGCCGAGGAGGACCTGCGTCTGCGCGGCCCGGGCGACTTCTTCGGCTCGCGGCAGTCGGGGCTGCCGGCGTTCCACTCGGTCAATCTGGCGCAGAATCTCGACGTAATGGAGCAGGCCCGTCAGGCCGCCGACGCCTATGTCAGCCAGCCGGACAGCGGCCCGGAGTGGGAGACGCTGAACCACCGCATCCGCACCCTGTTCGACAGCAGCACAGGAACCTTTAACTGAGTCTATATTTGAATCATGAGGTGATTTTATGGAACTGAAAGAAATTTTGAAAACGGTGGATCACACGCTGCTCAAGCAGACGGCCACCTGGGAACAGATCCGCCAAATCTGCGACGACGGCGTGACCTATGGCTGCGCCAGCGTCTGCATTCCACCCTCGTATGTGGCGCAGGCAGCGGACTATCTGGGCGGCCGGCTGCCGGTGTGCACGGTCATCGGCTTCCCCAACGGGTATAACCCCACCGCCGTCAAGGTGTTCGAGGCCAAAACCTGCGCCGAGGCCGGCGCCGATGAGCTGGACATGGTAGTCAACCTGGGCTGGGTGAAAAGCGGCAAGTTCAACCTCGTCGAAAACGAAATCCGCGCCATCTGCCACGAGACGGGCCGCCTGGTGAAGGTCATCATCGAGACCTGCCTGCTGACTGACAACGAGAAAAAGCGCCTGTGCGACGTGGTCAGCCGCTCCGGCGCCGCGTTTATCAAAACCAGCACCGGCTTCTCCACCGGCGGCGCCACGCTGGACGATATCCGCCTGATGCGGCAGTACGTGGCCCCCCACGTCAAGGTAAAGGCGGCCGGCGGCATTGCCGACCTGAAGGACGCCGAGGCGTTCCTCGCCGCGGGCGCCGACCGGCTGGGCACCAGCCGCATCGTTGCCGCAGCCAAGGCGCTGGGCTGAGCACCGCCGATCCGCCGCCCCCAGCGAATACAGCACGCCCCCGGCCGCTGGCCGGGGGCGCTCGCTTTATCGGGCTTCTTTGCTGCCGGGCGACTGCGCCCGGTCCTGCCGGATCAGCCGGCGCAGCGCCGCCACGCCGGTTTTGGCCGCCAGGGTGGTGTCGTGGCACTCCGGCTCGTCAAAGCCTGCGGCCTGCCGCTCCTGATTCCACACCACGCTGAACACGCTGCCGCAGCGGACGCCCAGGTTGGCCGCGCAGACAAACAGCGCGGCCGACTCCATCTCGCTGGACTTGACGTGCAGGCGCTTCCAGCACGCCCACTTGTACTCCAGCTCGGCCGCCACCGGCATCCGCTGGGGGCTGTGCTGGCCGTAAAAGCTGTCCTTGCACTGCACCACGCCCAGGTGAACGCCGCAGCCGGTCTCCTCTGCCGCCGCCTTCAGCGCCGATACGCAGTCAAAGTCCGCCACCGCAGGAAATTCCAGCGGCGCATACTCCCGGCTGGTCCCCTCGTGCCGCACCGCGCCCGTGGCCACCACCAGATCGCCGGCCCGGACCGGCAGGTCAATGCCGCCGCAGGTGCCCACGCGGATGAAGGTGTGCGCCCCAAGCGCCGCCAGCTCTTCCATGGCAATGACAGCCGACGGGCCGCCGATCCCGGTGGAAACCACCGACACCGGCACGCCGTCCAGCGTGCCCGTCCAGGTGCAGAACTCCCGATTGGTGCCAACATAGTGCGCTGTGTCAAAAAATCCGGCAATCAGCTCACACCGGCCCGGGTCGCCCGGTAAAATGACGTATTGCCCCACGTCACCCGGCTTGCAGGCAATGTGGTATTGCAGGTTTTCTTCCCGTGGCTTCATATCATCAGCCTCCTTGCTTTTATGATAGCACAGCCCCTGCCGCAGTACAAGCTTGACAAGCGCAAATTTTCATTGTATATTTAGCATATAAATAAATAGGAGGGATATGCTATGACCCAAACGCTTTCCGACCTGAAGACCCGCCGCAGCGTCCGCAAATATAAGCCCGATCCCGTCCCCCGCGCCCTGCTTGACCAGGTTGCAGAGGCGGGCACCTATGCTCCCACAGGCATGAACCTTCAGACGCCGGTCATCGTGGCCGTGACCAATCCGGACATGGTGCGCCGGCTGTCGCAGATGAACGCCGCCGTCATGAACAGCAAGGGCGACCCCTTCTATGGCGCGCCGGCAGTGCTGGTGGTGCTGGCCGAGCGCCGCGGCACCTATCTCTATGACGGCAGCCTGGTGATGGGCAACCTTCTCAACGCCGCGCACGCCGCTGGGCTGGGCAGCTGCTGGATTCACCGCGCCCGCGAGGTGTTTGACACCGACGAGGGCAAGGCTCTGCTGCGCCAGTGGGGGCTTGAGGGTGACTATGAGGGCATTGGCAACTGCATCCTCGGCTATGCCGATGAAGAGCCCGCCGCCCGTCCGC
>CACXCV010000042.1 GCA_902766215.1 Oscillospiraceae bacterium | reverse complement strand
TTCTGCGAGGCAAGAAGCGCTTCGGAGATCCGGCTCAATCCGTCGGCGCAGAGGTCGAAGCTTTTCTAGACCGAGACCGCGGTGAGGGCAAAGACCAGCAGCAGAAGCAGCAGATGAAGCGCTTTGCTGCGCAGCTTCAGGACAGAGCGGCACAGGCGCACAAGCAGCAGACCCAGGGCGAGCGCCAGGGCGACGCGCACGCTGCGGGTGTAGGTCATGGCGACGGTGGTCCAGCAAAGCAGGGCGCAGAGCGCGATGGGGATGCGCCAAAGCTTTTTGCGGCAGGCGAAGAACTGGTAGACCATCAGCAGAATGCCGATCATGAACCAGTAGGCGGTGGAGTCCACATTGGTGTCGAGGATGTTGATGCGCTCATAGCCGGACTTGGTGGCCATGCCGATCAGGCCCTCGGTGAAGGGGTTGATGAACTGCCGCCGCAGCAAAAAGGCGGCCATGCAAACAAGGCCAAGCAGAAAGTAGTAGCCCCCGGCGAGGGCGCTGAGCCAGTCGAGAAAGCGCCGGCGGCCTTTGGCGTCGAGCACGAGGCCCAGGACGAACATCGGCAGCATCAGCGAAAGGTCAAAGCACAGGTGCTGATCGTCAACCAGGGCGAGATTGTCGTTGAGCATGCGCGAGAGCAGGAACCACAGCCAGTAAAACACCAGCAGCTTGAACTCCGTCCCGTCGCGGAAGCGGCGAAAGTACAGCGTGCCCGCGACGACGACCGGCACGGCCGCGGCGTAGTAGGTGCCGCGCAGACTCTGATACAGATAGAAATGCAGCTGGGAAAACATATAAAACATGTACAGCAGATAGACTGCCGCAGCCAGCGCAAAGCGGCGCCGGCTTTCCGGGCTGCGATTTTGTATAATGGACATGATAGGCTTCCTTTCCCTGATCTGTCAAAGCGCCGGACGGCAAAGGGCCGCGTCCGTGCGGCGGTCGGTCTTTGCCCTCAATCGGCACTGCGCAGCACAACGCTGTTTTTTTGAAAATAATTCGCCATGGCACGATTCCGCCAATCCCCGGGGTCGGGGGTCACATCGTCCATATAGAGCACATAGGGCTGGCAGGGGAAGGGCTCCAGCTTTACGTTCTGCGCCGCGGGATCCTCCAAAACGGCAAAGCGCTCCGCCGCCGCCGCGCCGTAGGCCTGCGCCTCGCCGGAACGCATGGCGCCCAGCGCCATCAGCGAGCTGAAGCCGCCGCCGCGCATGAACAGCATGCAGCACAGCAGGCACACGGCGGCGCAGGCCGCTGTCGGCAGGAGCGCCGGCCGATCGTCGCCGCGGCGCGCCGTGCCTGTTCTCGCGGCGATCCAGCCCAGCCAACAGACCAGGTTGATCACAAGCAGAAGGACATAGGTATAGTAGATGATGTTGACAAGCCGCCCGCCGCCGACGCTGTTCATGGCGTAGAGGCCGGGGCAGAACATGGCGGAGAGGAGGCAATACGAATAAACGCTGACCAGGGCGGGATAGCGGAAGGGATAGGCAGAGCGCTTCACGGCCGGCCAGAGCAGCACGCCGAGAAAAAGCAGCGCCCCGGCCAGGGGCAGCCGGAACCAGCGAAAACTGCATATCGCGCCCCAGCGGAAGGACTCCAGCACCGCCCGGAGCACACTCGGGCTGTGCTCCATCGCGCTCTGCCGCACGGCGTTTCCGGGCGCGAGGATGCTGAGGGCAAAGGAGGCCAGAAGACACAGGGCGGGCAGCAGCAGACGCTTCCAGCCGGGCTGCTTCAAAAGCAGAAGCAGCAGGAGGGCGCTGAGTGCCACAATGCCGCAGATGAGGGCCGTTACATAGTTCCCGCCGCCCAGCAGAACGGCCAGCAGGCACAGCGCGGCAAGCCGAGCGGCGCCGCCCTTGCGGCACAGCTCCAGGCCGAGTGCGAAGGCCAGCAGGGCCAGCCCGTGAAAGAAGGTGTAATAGACCGCGCCGTTATACCAGAAAAAGGCCTGGACCGGCGAGGGCACCAGCTGGATGCACAGCAGCGCGATCACGGCGGCCAGGCAGCCGCTGAGCCTGCGCGGCAGGCCAAAGACGCCGGAAAACAGGGCGATGCACAGACAGAAGGTGCCGCACAGCAGACTCAGCAGCATCAGCACCGGCGTGAAGATATAGTACTGCATGCCGAAAACCGCGGGCTGCACCGCCATGAGAAAGACGGCGGCAAAGCTGCCCTGCCAGCCGAAATAGGTGGACTTCATCTCGCCCAGCGCGGCTTTAAGCACCTGGAGAACGGAGCCGGAGCGCACATAGGCGATATGGGCGTCGGTTCCGTAGGAGAAATCGTCCGCGCAGGGGACGGCATAGCGCCCGACCGCCAGCAGGGGAATCA
>CACXCV010000041.1 GCA_902766215.1 Oscillospiraceae bacterium | reverse complement strand
CAAGATTGCGCAGATCATTGCCCGCCATGACAATGCGCTTGCCCTCATCAGCGGCGAGAGCGTGGGACAGGTGGCAAGCCAGACCCTTCGCGCGCTCGAATGTACCGACGCGGCGGCGGATATGCCGATTCTGCGCCCGGTCATCGGCATGGATAAGGAGGAAATCGTCAGCATCGCCCGCAGGATCGACACATTTGATATCTCCATTCTGACTTTTGAGGACTGCTGCACCGTCTTTACGCCCAAGCACCCCCGCACCCGCCCCTCGCTGGAGCAGGTTGAGCAGGCCGAGGCTGTGCTGGACATCGAAGGTCTGGTGGCCCGTGCGGTGGAGAACACCACCAAAGAGCACGTGATGTACAGGGAAGGATAAGCCATGAACGCGGAAATTATTTGCATCGGCACCGAGCTGCTGCTGGGCAACATTGTCAACACCGACGCCACCGATGTGGCGCAGACGCTGTCGGAGATGGGCATTTCGGTCTATCGCTATACCGCCGTGGGCGACAACCCCGAGCGCCTTGCCGAGGTGGTGCAGGCGGCGGCCCGGCGGGCCGACCTGCTGATTACCACCGGCGGCCTGGGGCCTACGCTGGATGACCTGTCCAAGCAGACGGTGGCCGCCGCCTTTGGGAAAAAGCTGGTGCGCCATCCGGAGTGCGAGGCGGACATCCGCACCTATTTCGAGCGCCTGCACCGGCCCATGACGCCCAACAACCTGCTGCAGGCCATGCTGCCGGAGGGCTGCACCGTGCTGAAAAACGACTGGGGCACGGCGCCGGGCTGCGTGTTCGACGCCGAGGGCGTGAAAGTGATCATGCTGCCCGGCCCGCCGCGGGAATGCCGCGCCATGCTGCGCTATCGCGTGGCGCCTTATCTGAAAGGCCTGTCGGGACAGACCATTCATTCGCGCTATGTCCACATCTTCGGCATGGGTGAGTCACAGGTGGAGAGCCTGCTGCACGACCTGATGGAGCAGAGCAGCAACCCGACCGTCGCGCCCTATGCCAAGGAGGGCGAGGTGATGCTGCGCATCACCGCTGCTGCATCCAGTCAGGCAGAGGCGGAGACGATGATCGAGCCGGTGGCTGCGCAGATCCGCACGGTATTGGGCCCGCTGATCTATACCGAGGAATATGACTCGCTGGAGCAGACCTGCCTGAACCTGCTGCGGCAGGCGGACAAGACCCTGGCCACGGCCGAGTCCTGCACCGGCGGTTATATCGCCAAGCGGATGACCGACCTGCCGGGCAGCAGCGCGGTTTTCGTGGGCGGCGTGGTGGCCTACACCGTGCCGGTGAAGGAGCAGCTGCTGGGTGTCCCGGCCGGGCTGATTGAGCGCTGCGGCGTGGTCTCTGTTGAGGTGGCCGCCGCCATGGCAGAGGGCGTGCGCGCCCGCCTGGGCAGCAGCTTTGGCATTGGCGTGACGGGGCTGGCCGGCCCGGACGGCGACGGCAGCAACCGCCCGGTGGGCCTGGTGTATGTGGCGCTGAGCAACGGGGCCAACACCTGGGTGCGGGCAATCCAGCAGACCGGCGAGCGTGAGCGCGTGCGCTATATCGCCGGGCACCATGCCTTTGACATGCTGCGGCGTGTGCTGACCGGCCTGCCGGTGGAGTGGCAGTGAGCAGCCAGGGGGTTACAAGAAACTACAAAGTGAAAAACATTGTAAACCCTCTTGACAAAACCGGTCGAAATCTGCTTTAATGGGGCTGTATTCTCAGCAAGCCTTATAAGCATGGAAAGGTGAATTCATATGGCAATCTGTAAATGGTGCGGCGAGGAAAACGCCGACGGCGTCAATGTGTGCAGTTTTTGCGGGCAGGACATGTCCGTGTTTGAAGATAGCAGCGTTTTGAAAAACATCAACCCGGTGGGCACGGCCGCAAACGAGGCCTCGCGCCCGCGGATCAATGTGGGCGCAGCCACCAGCGGCGGTGCAACGATGAATTCCGGCTCATTCAGCGCCAGCGCGGTGCGCGCCGGCGCCGCCGGCACGGGCGCACGGAATCAGCAGCCGCAGAAGAAAGCGGAGTATGTCACGCGCAACCAGCTCAAGCAGGTGGCTTTCCGCCTGGATCAGAAGAGCAAAACGCTCACAATCCTTACGGCAATTGTCGCGGTGGGCACCGTGGCGGCCGTGGCGCTGGGCGCCATTGCGTTCCTGCGCAGCGGGGCCAATCAGGTCACCGACACCAAGGCGGACGCGGCCATTGCCCAGCTGCAGTCGCAGGTGTCCACGCTGGAGCTGGAGCTGCAGTCGGTCACGGCCAAGCTGGAAGAGGTGCAGAACAGCCAGCAGCAGCCCGCCCGGGTGGACAGCCAGCCGGACAGCACCGGCGGCAGCACCACCGGCGGGGCCGATGACAGCGGCGTACATATCACCGAGGACGGCGATGAGCCAACCGGCGGCGGGACCACCGGCGACGCCTCGAACAGCGGCGACACGGCGCCGACCGACACCGGGCTGGAGACTGGCGGCGGCTCCACCACCGAGGTGGACACCGAGATCGACGCTACGTTTGAAAAGGTGGATGGCGACGGCACCAGCATCTATGCGCTGGTGAACCAGAGCTTTGAGGGCACCACCACCTATCAGTGGCAGAAAAGCGCCAACCGCGAGACCTGGACCGACGTCAACACCTCGGCCGCCAAAACGGCCAAGCTGAAGATCAGCATCGACGACTATCTGCGCAACAATGCCTATCGCTGCCGCATTACCAATGTGGACAGCAAGGGCGTTACCACGGTCTACTACACCGAGATTGTGGACTATAACGCCTATGAAATCTGGAAGCTGATCAACTGAACCCAGTAAGCCAAACGCGGAGCAGCCCACCGGGCTGCTCCGCGTTTTTGCGTCGCGTTGGATCATTCCCTTTGGTTCGGTCAGGGGGCCAACGGGAAAAAGGTTGAAACAAAACCGGCAGGCGGCACCTTTGACGGCGCGGCCCGCCGGCGGTCATATTGTTTGCAGATTTCAGCGGCCGGTTTGCTGAGCCAGATTGCGCAGCCAGGCGGCGCGCGCGTCGGTCAGCAGGGCGGGGTCGGCCCGCCAGCACCAGTTTTTCCCCACCGTGCCGGGGACGTTAAAGCGTGACTCGTCGCCAAGACCCAGCATGTCCTGCAGCGGCAGGATGGCCCATGCGCCGTCAGAGGCATAGAGTGTCTGGATGATCTCCTGCGCGGCGGCATCCGGGTCGCAGCCCGGGCGGGTGTCCAGCAGCCAGCCGCGCAGCGTCTGGTTGTCGTGGGTGCCGGTGTAAAAGGCGCGGTGCCGCGCCTGCTCCGGCGGCATTTGGCGCATCTGCGCCTCGTGGAACTGCCAGACAGACATGCCCGGCATGCCGGACTCGGCCAGCAGACTGTAAACGCCGGCGTCCAGCTCGCCCAGATCCTCGGCCAGAATGTGCAGCTGGCCCAGTGCGCGGCGCATCTGCTGCCAGAAGGGCAGCCCCGGCCCCTTGAGCCACTGACCGTCTTTGGGCGTGCCGCCGCTGGGGATGGCAAAATAGGCCGAAAAGGCGCGGAAGTGATCCACCCGCACCGCATCCAGCTGCCGGGCACACTGGCGCAGCCGCGCCTGCCACCAGCCATAGCCGTCGCGGGCCATGGCCTCCCAGTCATAGAGCGGGTTTTTCCAGTTCTGCCCCTCGGCGGCGAAATAGTCCGGCGGGCATCCGGCGCGCAGCGTGGGATAGCCCGCCTCGTCCAGCAGAAACTGCGACGGGTGCGCCCAGAGGTCCACGCTGTCCTCGCTGACATAGATGGGCATGTCGCCCACCAGGTCAATCCCCAGCCCGTTGACATAGCGGTGCAGCGCGTCCCACTGCTGCCAGAAGACAAACTGATCGTGCCGGTAGCGCTCGACCGCGGCGGCGTGGGCCTGCCGCAGGGCGGGCAGATCGCTGCGGCGGCGGGCCGGCTCGGGCCACTGCTGCCACGGGCGCTGATATGCGTCGTGCAGGGCCATAAACAGGGCATAGTCCTCTACCCAGAAGGCATTTTCGGTGCACCAGGCGGCATAGCGGCGCTCGTCTACCGGCTCGTCCGGGTCGATCAGGCGAGTGTCGCCGGCAAACACGGCGGGGGAGGAATAGGGGCTGTTGCCCAGCCCCACCGGGTTGAGCGGGAGAATCTGCCAGATTTTCTGCCCCGCGCTTTGCAGGTATCGGGCAAAGCGGCGGGCGTCCTCGCCCAGGGTGCCGGTGGCGTGCGGGCCGGGCAGCGACACAAGGTGGCACAGGATGCCGGCCTTGCGCCCCATGGGGACCTGCACCGGCGGCTGCGCCTTCAGGCACAGGCACACGCCGCCCAGCGGCGGCAGCGTCAGCTCCAGCAGGCCGCCGGACAGCGGCACGGTCTGGCCGGTCAGAAGGTCGAGGGCAAAGGCCATGCTCGTGTCATAGCGGACGGTATGCGCCTGCACGGTACTGCGGTTGACCAACGCAAGAATTGACTCGTCCTCGCCGGTGCGCAGGCAGCCATAGACCTCCGCCCCAAAGGACAGGGGCGCAAACGCGCCGTCGGCCAGCACCGGGTGCGCCTGCCGCAGCTGCGTCAGGTCGCGGTAGTGCCACATCAGGGCCGGATCCTCGCGGCCCCAGGGATAGGTCCCGCGGTTATACGGGTCTTCATAGCCCTCCAGCCCGGCCTCGTCGCCATAGTAGATGCAGGGCACGCCCGGGGCGGTGAATTGTAGCAGCGACAGCAGCTTGACCCGCTGCACGGCCTGCGCTCTGGCCTGTCCGGACAAGCGGAAGGACTCGCGCTGCTGTTCGTCCTCCGTCTGCGGCTGGCCGCCCATCAGCGTCAGAATCCGCGCGCGGTCATGGCTGCCGATCAGGTTCAGCGCCGCGCCAAAGGCGGGGGGCGGATAGTTTTCCTGCAGCGAGCGCAGCTGCGCGCACAGCGCGGGCGCATCCAGCTGCCCGAGCATGAACTCGGTGACGCCGGTGCGGAAGGGATAGTGCATGGTGCAGTCCAGCCCGTCGCCCAGCAGATAGCGCCGTCGCTGGCCATAGCTCTCCTTGTGCGAGGCGTCTTCCCACACCTCACCCATCAGCAGGCCGTCGGGTGTGGTTTCGCGGATAGCGCGGCGAATGCCTTCGATAAAGCTGTCGGGCAGTTCGTCGGCCACATCCAGCCGCCAGCCGCTGGCGCCGGCGCGAAGCCAGCGG
The DNA here is from genome assembly GCA_902766215.1 of Oscillospiraceae bacterium. Taxonomy (GTDB): domain Bacteria; phylum Bacillota; class Clostridia; order Oscillospirales; family Oscillospiraceae; genus RUG11142. Next base: position 1,524 of record CACXCV010000041.1, on the reverse strand, counting down.
CGGACAACGCTCTCACTGCCCTGATAGATCAGCGCGGCATAGCCCGGGTCGGTTTCGTTGACGTTGGGCAGGTCGTCCACGCCCCACCAGCAGTCATAGCTGCCATCGTCCTTGAAGCGGTACCAGCTGCGATAGGGACTGTGGGGGTCGCGGAAGGCGCCGCCGGAGCCATAGTTGCCGCTGCGGTTGAAATAGAGACTGTCCATGCCGGTATGGCTGAACACCCCGTCGAGAATCAGGCGGATGCCGCAGGCTCTCGCGGCGCTGGCCAGGGCGGAAAAGGCTTCGTCGCCGCCAAAGCCGGGATCCACATGCAGATAGTCCGCCGTGTCATACTTGTGGTTGGACGAGGCGGTGAAGATCGGGTTGAGATAAATTGCCGTCACGCCCAGCGAACGCAGATAGAGCAGGCGCTCCTGCACGCCGGAGAGCGTGCCGCCGAAAAAGTCCCAGCGGGTGACGCGGTTGTCCCCGTCGCGGGTATAGAACGGCGTGTCGCGCCAGCTTTCGTGCAGCAGCCGGGGCGGGCCGACCCAGTCGTCCGGGTGGGAGGCCGCTTCCCAGCAGGCGCGCCAGTCGCGGCCGCGGGCAAATCGGTCGGGGAAAATCTGGTAGACAATCCCGCGCCGGTACCAGTCGGGCACGGTATAGGGGCGATAGACCGTGATCTGCCAGGCGGGCGGCTCGTGGTCGAACCAAGCGCCTTCGCCGCCCAGAGTGCTGCCGTTGCCATAATAGCCGGACTGGCCGTCCGCCTCGACGAAAAACCAGTACCAGACCAGCGTTGGCTCCACCGGCAGGGTCACCCGGGCGGAAAAGCGCAGCCCGCCCTCGATGGGACGCGGCTCCATGGCCTGGCGCTGTTCGCCCCGGCCCTCGATCCACAGCCGCAGCGTGCAGCGGCATGAAACGGCGCCGGTCACATCGGCGCAAATCGTCACTGCCGAGCCGACCGGCGCTGCTCCGAAGGGGCTGCGGTAAAGCGCAAGGTGGGAGTTGTGGAAAACTTGCATGGGACAGGCTCCTTTGCAGGTAAATCAGAGACCGTGCAGCCGCGCCGGGCGCGGCTGCACGGAATGCAGGAGAGAAGCTCAGGCGAACAGGGCGCGGTACATGTCGATATACTGCTGCGCCGAGCGCGCCCATGAGAAATCGGCGGCAAAGGCGTGCTGCTGCAGCGCCGCCCAGTGCTCCGGCTCGCTGCGGTAGATGCCGGCGGCATACTGGATGCAGTGCAGCAGCTCGTGTGCGTTGTAGTTGGCAAAGGAGAAGCCGTTGCCCTCGCCGGTATACTGATTGTAGGGGATGACCGAGTCTTTCAGCCCACCGGTCTCGCGTACCAGCGGCAGCGTGCCATAGCGCATGCAGATCATCTGGCTCAAGCCGCAGGGTTCGAACTGCGAGGGCATGAGCAGCAGGTCGCCGGCGGCATAGAGCTTGTGCGAGAACGGCTCAGAGAAGAGAATGTTGGCCGAGAGCTTTTGCGGCAGCTGACCGGCCCAATAGCGAAAGGCGGACTCATAT
>CACXCV010000040.1 GCA_902766215.1 Oscillospiraceae bacterium | reverse complement strand
GCGGCGCCCGGCCCGCTGCGGGGCATGGTCATCGACGCGGCGCAGATCCCCGATCTGGTGCCGGTGCTGGCTGTGGCGGCTGTCGATGCTGAGGCGACCACCGAGATGATCCATGCGGGCCGCCTGCGACTGAAGGAGAGCGACCGCCTGCAATCCACGGCGGCGATGCTCACCGCCCTGGGCGGGCAGGTGGAGGAGCGGCCGGATGGCCTGCGCATCTGCGGCGTGCCCCGCTTGTCGGGCGGGACGGTGGATGCCTGCGGCGACCACCGCATTGCCATGGCGGCGGCTGTGGCCGCCTGCGCCGCCAGCGGCCCGGTGACCATCCGCGGTGCCGAGGCTGTAAACAAATCCTATCCCGGCTTCTGGCGGGATTATGCGCAACTGAAGGAGGAAGCACCATGTCATCCTGCTATGGAACCCGGCTGAAGCTGTCGATCTTCGGCCAGTCGCACTCGGCGGCCATCGGCATGTGCCTGGACGGGCTGCCCGCCGGTGAGGCGGTGGATCTGGCCCAGCTGCAGGCCTTTCTCGACCGCCGCGCCCCGGGGCGCAGTGCCTGGAGCACGGCCCGCAGCGAATCGGACGAGCCGGAGTTTTTGTCCGGACTGGTGAATGGCCGCACCTGCGGCGCACCGCTGAGCGCCATCCTGCGCAACCGCGACACCCGCTCGCAGGATTATGCCGCCCTGCGCGCCCTGCCCCGCCCTTCCCACGCGGACTACCCGGCGCAGGTGAAATATGGCGGCTATCAGGACGTGGCCGGGGGCGGGCACTTTTCCGGCCGGCTGACTGCGCCGCTGTGCGCGGCCGGCGGGGTGTGCCTGCAGATTCTGGCCCGGCGGGGGATTGCCGTCGGCGCGGCCATTACGCGCATCGGCGGCGTGACCGCCCAGGGCTTCGACCCGGTGGGTGTTGACGCCGATGCGCTGGCGGCGGCGCGCTCCGCGCCCCTGAGCGAGGCCATGCAGGCGGAGATTGCCGCCGCCAAAGCAGCGGGCGACTCGGTGGGCGGTGTGATCGAGTGCGCCGTGACCGGTTTGCCCGTGGGTCTGGGCGAGCCGATGTTCGACGGCATGGAAAACCGCATTGCGGCCATCGTCTTCGGCATCCCGGCGGTGCGGGGCGTGGAGTTCGGCGCGGGCTTTGCTGCGGCAGCCATGCGCGGCAGCGAGCACAACGACGCCTATTGCATCCGCGGCGGCCGGGTGGCCACCGAGACCAACCGTCACGGCGGCGTGCTGGGCGGCATCACCACCGGCATGCCGCTGATTTTCCGCGCGGCGGTCAAGCCCACGCCGTCCATCGCCCTGCCGCAGCAGAGCGTCAGCCTGGAGCGGATGCAGGAGCAGACGCTGACCATTCAGGGCCGGCATGACCCGTGCATCGTGCCGCGGGCAGTACCGGTGGTCGAGGCGGCGGCGGCGCTGGCCGTGCTGGACGCATTATTGGAAAGGGGACTTTGACATGAATCTGGACGAGCTGCGGGTGCAGATCGACGACATTGACCGGCAGATGGTAGACCTGTTCGTGCGCCGCATGGAGGTGTGCGGGCAGATTGGCCGGTATAAAAAAGAGCATAACCTCCCCACCGGCGACAGCCGGCGCGAGCGGGACAAGCTGGTGGAGGTGTCCGGGCTGGCGCCCGAGGAGCTGCGAACCTATGTCCGCAGCCTCTATGCCCAGCTGTTTGAACTGAGCCGCAGCTGGCAGGACCGGCTGATCCTCGAGCCGTCGCCCCTGTGCGCCCGGATTGAAGCGGCGCTGCGGGACACGCCGGCCGTCTTCCCGGCCATGGGCACCATCGCCTGTCAGGGCGTGGAGGGATCCTATTCCCAGCAGGCCGCCGAGCGGCTGTTCTCTGCGCCCAGTATTCTGTTTTTCCACACGTTTGAAAGCGTGTTTTCTGCCATTGACAGCGGCCTGTGCGACTATGGCGTGCTGCCGCTGGAAAACAGCACGGCCGGCTCGGTCAACCAGATTTATGATCTGATGATGCGCTATCGCTTCCATATCGTCCGGTCGGTGCGGCTGAAGGTGGACCACAGCCTGCTGGCCCTGCCTGGCGCGCGGCTGGAGGAGGTTCGCGAGGTCTTCTCCCACGAGCAGGCCATTGCCCAGTGCGCCGGGTTCTTCAAGGCACACCCGGAGATTCACGCCACTGTCTGCCCCAACACGGCGGCGGCGGCCCAGATGGTGGCCCAGACCGGCCGCACCGACGCGGCGGCGCTGGCCTCCAGCGTCTGCGCCAAGGTGTATGGGCTGAAGACGCTGGCCTCGGGCGTGCAGGATCAGGGCAACAACTTTACGCGCTTTATCTGCATCAGCAAAACCATGCAGATTTTCCCCGGGGCCGACCGCACCAGCGTGATGCTCACCACGCCCCACCGGCCCGGTTCGCTCTTTCGCGTGCTCTCGCGGATCAACGCCCTGGGCATCAACCTGACCAAGCTGGAAAGCCGCCCGCTGCCCGACCGCAACTTTGAGTTTATGTTCTACTTTGACCTGGAAACGCCGGTCTATTCGTCCCAGCTGATTCAGCTGATCAACGAGCTGGACCACCAGTGCGACAGCTTTGCCTATCTGGGCAGCTATTCCGAGGTGGTCTGATGGCGCGGTTCGGGCTGCTGGGCGAGACGCTGGGCCACAGCTATTCGCCCCAGATTCACCGCCTGCTGGCGGGCTATGACTATGACCTCTGCCCCCAGCCGCCGGAGGCGGTGACGGCGTTTGTCCTGCACGGCGGCTATGCCGGGCTGAACGTCACCATCCCCTATAAAAAGACCGTGGCGGCGCTGTGCAGCGCGCTTTCGCCGGCGGCGCAGCGGCTGGGCAGCGTCAACACGGTGCTGCGCCGGGCGGACGGGTCGCTCTTTGGCGACAACACCGACTATGCCGGCTTTGCCTGGCTGCTGCGGCGGGCGGGCTTCTGCCCCGCCGGGTGGAAATGCCTGGTGCTGGGCAGCGGCGGCGCGTCGGTCACGATCCGCGCTGTGCTGGAGGACCAGGGCGCGGCAGAGGTGGTGACTGTTTCCCGCAGCGGGCCGGACAACTATACCAACCTGTCCCGCCACGCCGATGCCCGGCTGATTGTCAACACCACGCCGGTGGGCATGTATCCCCAGACCGACGCCGCGCCGCTGTCGCTGGAGGGCTTTCCTGCGCTGCGGGGCGTGGTGGACATTGTCTACAACCCGGCGCGGACGCGTCTGCTGCAGCAGGCCGAGGCGCTGGGCATTCCCCATGCCGGCGGGCTGGGGATGCTGGTGGCGCAGGCCCGGCGGTCCGCTGAGCAGTTTACCGGCCAGACCATCCCGGACGAGGCCGTGACCCGCGTGACGGCGCAGATCGACGGGCAGGAGCGCAATCTTTTGCTGATCGGCATGCCCGGCGCGGGCAAGAGCACCACCGGCCGCCGTCTGGCGGCGGCGCTGGGCCGCCCCTTTGTCGACCTGGACGAGGAGCTGGTGCGCCGCGCCGGCCGGCCCATTCCGGACATCTTTGCCCAGCAGGGCGAAAGCGCCTTCCGTGCCATGGAGACCGCGGTGCTGGCCGACGTGGCCCGGGGCAGCGGCCTGGTGATCGCCGCAGGCGGCGGCGTGGTCACCCGGCCGGAAAACCGGTTTTATCTGCGGCAGAACAGCCGCGTGATTTATCTGCGGCGGCAAAACGTGGATATCCTGCCCACGGCCGGGCGGCCGGTGTCCCAGTCGCGGCCGCTGCGCCAGCTGGCGGCCGAGCGCCTGCCGCTGTACGAGCAATGGAGCGACTGCACCGTGGACGCCTGCGGCGTGCAGCGCACCGTGGCGCAGATTCGAAAGGAGCTGAACCTGTGAAGCTGTTGGTGATCAATGGGCCGAACCTCAATCTGCTGGGACTGCGCGAGCCGGACATCTATGGCCGGCAGGACTATGCGGCGCTGTGCGATATGGTACGGGAACAGGCGCAGCGGCTGGGCGTGGAGGCCGCGCTCTATCAGTCCAACCACGAGGGGGACCTGGTGGACGCAATTCAGCAGGCCTATGGCGTGTATGACGGCCTGGTGCTCAACCCCGGGGCCTATACGCACACGAGCATTGCCATTCTGGACGCGCTGAAGGCCGTGGGCATCCCTACGGTGGAGGTACACATCAGCGATGTGAGCCAGCGCGAGCCGTTCCGCCAGATTTCCTATGCCGGCATGGCCTGCCGGCACCACATCATCGGCCACGGCCTGCGGGGCTATCTGGAGGCCATGCAGTGGCTGGCAGAGAACCTGCCCCGCTGAGTTTGGCGATCTGCGCGGCACAATCAGAATACGAACAGAGCGCAGCCCGGGAAATGGCTCCCGGAGCTGCGCTCTGTTATCACCCTGGGCATCACCCCGGGGTTACCTCTGTTTTGTTTTCTGTCTTATCCGGCCGCATCCGGTTCGTCGGGGGTGATTTCGCCGGGGTCCACGCTGGTGTTGTGGCCGGTCTCCTCGTCGAACACCGGGGTATAGTGGACAATCACGCCCATGTCGATCAGGGCCTGCGCCACGCGGGTCGGGTTTTCAAAGGCGTCGACCTGCACCAGCGTAAAGCAGCTGGTCAGCGGCAGCAGATCCTCGATCTGGTTATAATCCAGATAGACATAGTTGATCTGCGGCAGGTTTTCCAGCCCGGTAACGGCCGTCAGCTGGTTGTGCGAGGCGTCGAGGAAGGTCAGCGTGCACTGGTCGCTGAAGCTGGGCAGCGCTGCCAGCTGGTTATAGCTCAGATCCAGCCGGAACAGATATTTCAGCCCGGCCAGCGCGTCGGCTGTCGTGATGGCGTTGTGCGAAAGGTTGACCTGGCTCAGCAGCGTCAGTCCGGAGAGCACGTCGATGGCGGTGATCTGGTTGTCCGAGGCGTCCAGCTCCTCCAGCCTGGTCATGTCGGCCAGCGCATCCAGACTGTCGATGCCGGTGGAGGCCACGTTCAGCACCCGCAGCTCGCGCAGGCTGCGCAGCGGCGAGAGATTGCCAAGCGGGTTTTCGTGCAGGTCCAGTTCCTGCAGCCGGGTCAGACCCGACAGCGGCGCGGTGCTGGTCACGGCGTTGCCGCCCAGGCGCAGCACGCGCAGGCTGGGCATTCTGGCCAGCACCGAGCAGTCGCCGATGCTGCCGCCGGTGAGATCCAGCTCTTCCAGCGCCGTCAGCGATTCCAGCGGGGCCAGCGAGGTAATGCCGCAGCCGGCCAGCGACAGGGTCTTCAGCCCGGTCAGGCCGCCAATGGTTTGCAGCGAGCTGGTGCTCAGCGTGTCGGGCGGCAGCAGCAGCGTCTCCAGGCGGGTCAGCCCGGCCAGACAGCTCCAGTCGGCGCTCGCAGTCAGCGCCGTGGCGTCCAGCGAGTGAAGGCCGGTCAGCAGCGCCAGCTGGCTCAGGTCCGTCACGTCGGCGGTCAGCGTCAGCGTCTCCACCTGGGCCAGCAGGCCGGTGGTCAGCTGCACTGTGTCCACCCAGCTCATGGTCTGCCGCAGCAGCGCGTCCAGCGCCGGGTCGGCAATGGTTACCGGTTCGTCTACAAAGCCCACGACAAAGTGCGCCGTGGCGGGGGCGCTGACCAGACCGTTCTGGCTGACGATCAGCGCCAGCACTGTGGCCTCGCGGGCCTCCAGCTGCACCGGCGCGGTATAGGCGTCGGTGTCCAGTGAGGGATAGTCGCCGTTGAGAGTCCAATAGGCTTCGCCGCTGGCATAGGACAGCGACACGGTGCAGTCGTGGTCATACTCGCCGCCGTCCGGCTGGATGACCGGGGCCTCGGGCCGGGCAGCCAGAAAGGCGGCCCGGGCGTCGGGGTGGGTAATCTGGTCGGCCAGCTGCGAGGCGTCCAGCAGCTTGTTCTGCGCCACATAGACCCGGCTGAGCTCCATGTAAAAGGCGGCCTCGCCGGGCATCTGCCCGATGGCGTCCCAGAGCGTGGCTTCACACTTGGTATAGTTGCCGCTGCTTTCATAGCACCGGGCCAGTGCAATGGGCAGCGCGGTGTTGTATGGCTCGCGCGACCAGGCCCAGCGATAGCACCGCTCGGCCCAGGCATAGCGGCCCGACGACTCGAGCTGCTGCGCCAGCGACTGCCAGGTGCTGCCGTCACGCAGCAAAAAGCGCCAGACGCACCACGCCGCGCCAGCCAGCAGGGCCAGCACCAGCAGCAGTGCCAAAATCCGTTTAAAAACCTTCATATGTGCTCCTTTGCTGAAAAAACAATTGAAAACTTTCATCATTATAGTCTTTTTCCCGACAAAAAGCAAGAGCCTGCCCGCAGATCGCCCCTCTTGCCGCAGCGGAAAGGTGCCGCGCAGTGTGTTGACAACCGAGGGCTGAGCCAGTACAATCAAGATACCAAAACACGACAGGAGGAACGCAAGATGGCGATACTCAACCAAGTTGGTAACCGCCTGGTGATGCAGCGGGACGTGGAGCGGCTGTGGATCGAGCCGTGGGGCCCCAACGCGCTGCGCGTGCGGGCGGTGCGGCACATCGACGTGCCGGAGGAAAACTGGGCCCTGCTGCCGCAGGAGAATCCCGGCACGGCGGAGATTTCCATTGCCGACGGCGAGGGCAGCATCCGCAACGGCAAGATTTCGGCGCGGATCACCCGGGCTGGCATGCTCTATTTTTATGGGGAAAACGACAAGCCCATCCTGCGGGAGTATTGGCGCTCCCGCGGCCCCTTTGAGACGATCAGCGCGCTGGAGATGAAGGCGCGGGAGTTCCGGGGCCGGGTCGGCGGAGATTTCGAGCTGACCATGCGCTTTGAGGCCAACCCCGGTGAGCATATTTTCGGCATGGGCCAGTATCAGGACGGCATGATTGACAAAAAGGGCTGTGTGCTGGAGCTGGCGCACCGCAACTCTCAGGCCAGCGTTCCGTTCTACCTCTCCAGCGAAGGCTATGGTTTTTTGTGGAACAACCCCTCCATTGGCCGGGTGACCTTTGCCAAAAACCGCACCGAGTGGTATGCCTCCAGCACCAAGACGCTGGACTATTGGATCACCGCCTCGGACAGTCCGGCGGAGATTATGAGCGCCTATGCCGACGCTACCGGTCACACGCCGATGATGCCGGACTATGTCATGGGCTTCTGGCAGTGCAAGCTGCGCTATCGCACGCAGGACGAGCTGCTGGCTGTGGCGCGCAGGCACAAGGCGCTGGGCCTGCCGATGGACGTGATTGTCAGCGACTTTTTCCACTGGCCGTATCAGGGCGACTGGCGCTTTGACGAGAGCGAGTGGCCCGATCCCGAGGCCATGGTGCAGGAGCTCAAGCAGATGGGTATTGAGCTGATGGTGTCCATCTGGCCCTATGTGGATGAAAAGAGCGAGAATTACCATGAGATGCGCCAGCGGGGCTATCTGGTGCAGACCGAGCGCGGCCTGCAGCTCTGCTCGACATGGAAGGGAAACACCATCCCCTATGACCCCACCAACCCCGAGGCGCGGGAATATGTCTGGAGCATTGTCAAGAAGAACTATTTTGACAAGGGCATCAAGATCTTCTGGCTGGACGAGGCCGAGCCGGAATGGGACTATGACTTTGACCACTATCGCTATGCCAGGGGCTCCAACCTGGCTGTGGGCAACATCTACCCTGTGGTCTATGCGCAGAACTTCTACGAGGGGCTGAAGCAGTCGGGCGTCGAGCGGCCGATTAACCTGCTTCGCTGCGCCTGGGCCGGCTCGCAGCGCTATGGCGCACTGGTCTGGTCCGGCGACATTGACACCACGTTCCGCTCGTTCCGCGAGCAGTTCACCAGCGGCCTGTCCATGGCCATGTCCGGCATCCCCTGGTGGACCTCAGACATCGGCGGCTTCCACGGCGGCGACCAGAACGACCCCAACTTCCGCGAGCTGCTGGTGCGCTGGTTCCAGTTCGGCGCGTTCTGCCCGGTGTTCCGCCTGCACGGCGACCGGCGCAACGGCGACGATCCCGGCAGCGCCTCCAAGGCGCATACCGGCGGACCCAACGAGGTGTGGAGCTATGGCGAAGAGGTCTTTGAGATTCTCAAAAAATATCTGTTTCTGCGCGAGGAAATGCGTCCGTATATCAAGTCGGTCATGGCCAAGGCGGCTGAAACCGGCGCGCCGGTGATCCGCCCGCTGTACTATGACTTCCCCAGGGACCCGGCCACGCTGACCATCGAGGATCAGATGATGTTTGGCGACGATGTGCTGGTGGCTCCGGTGTTCGAGCTGGGGGCGCGGCAGCGCCAGGTCTATCTGCCGGCCGGCGCCAGCTGGATCGACGCGCACACGGGCGAAACGTATGCCGGCGGCCAGACACTCCTGGCCGATGCGCCGCTGGAGCGCTGCCCGGTGTATCTGCGCCAGGGCGGCAGCGTGTCCTTTACGATCTGAGCCGCTTGAAACGCAGCCGCGCGCTGTGCTATAATTAAAAACACCCCAAAATGAAAGGAGACAAATCCCCATGCAGGAAGTCAAAGAATTTTTGCAGAAATACCATGTGTTCTATGTTGCCACCGTCGAGGGCAATCAGCCCCGCGTGCGTCCCTATGGCGCCGTGGCCGAGGTGGACGGCAAGCTGTACATCTGCACCAACAACACCAAGCCCAGCTTTGCCCAGATGAAGGCCAATCCGCGGATCGAAATCTGCTCGCTGGGTGAAAACGGCCAGTGGCTGCGCCTGGCGGCCACCGCCACGCCCGACCCCCGTCCCGAGGTCAAGGCAGCTGTGCTGGAGCAGTGCCCGAGCCTGAAGTCGCTCTATCGTGTGGATGACGGCATTTTTGAGGTGCTGGCGCTCAGCGACTGCACGGCCAGCTTCTGCACGCTGAGCGGTGCGCCGCGTGTGGTCAAGTTCTGACAAGTAAAAGCAGGCGCCCGGCCGGATTGCGGCCGGGCAGGACCTGCAAAACGGGCGCCGGCCGCTGCGGCCGGCGCCCGTTTTGCACCGGCTGTGCCGGGCGGGAAAAAGCGTCTTCCCCCCGGCGGCCGGGTATGGTAAAATAGAAAAACCGATGAGACACGCAGAGCTGGAAGGAGAGAGGCTGCCCCATGCCAAAACGAAAGTGGAACCTGAATGCCGTCTACATATCCGAGCGCCTGCAGGAGAGCCTGCGCCCCATTTCGCGCTGCGCGCTGACCACGGTGGTGGCGCCCATGGGCTATGGCAAGACGACGGCGGTCAACTGGTATCTGAGTGAGCAGGCCAAGGCGGGGCCGCTGCTGGTGATCCGCGTCAGCGTGTATTCTGACAACCTGGCGATCTTCTGGAAAAGTGTGCAGGACGCCTTTGCCCATGCCGGGCTGGATCTTCTGCGGGACTATGCCTGCCCCACGGACACGGCCGGCGCCAGCATGCTGGCCGACGACCTGTGCCACACCCTGGCGGGCGGGAAAAGCTGCTATCTGTTCATTGACGATTTTCACCTGCTGACGGACAGCCGCGTGTGCAGCTTTCTATGCATCCTGGCCAACCGGCTGCCGGAAAACGTCCATCTGCTGGTGGCGAGCCGCGACCGGTTCCTCCCCGGCGAGGAGACGCTGCGGCTGGGGCGAAGGGTCTATTCTGTCGGCGTGGAGCAGCTGCGGCTCAACCACACGGAGCTGGCCGTCTATGCGCACCGCTGCGGAATTGACCTGACGGACGAGCAGATCGACTCGCTGCTCTATTCCAGCGAGGGCTGGTTTTCCGCCATCTATCTGAACCTGTGCAGCCTGTTCGAGCACGGCACCCTGCCCGACCGCAGCTCGGACATCTATGCCATGTTCTCCGCTGCAATGATTGACCCGCTCCCTGCCGGGCAGCGGGAGTTTTTGGCGGTGATGGGCCTGGCCGACGAATTTACCGTGGAGATGGCGCAGTTTGTCACCGAAAACAGCGATACGGAGGAGCGGCTCTGCCAGCTGACCGGGCAGAACGCCTTTGTCAGGCGCCTGCCCGACGGAGTGACCTATCGCTTTCACCACATGATGAAGGAGTGCGCCGAGCGCAGCTTTTCCACCCTGGAGCCGGAGCGGCAGCGCCTGTACCGCCGCCGCTATGGCGCGTGGTATGAGGCGCATGGGCAATATCTGCATGCGCTGGCCGCCTATCGGGCCGGCGGCGACTTTGACGCGATGCTGCGGGTGGTGCAGCGCGACGCCGGCATTCTGCTGGCCTCGCTCAGACCGGAGACGGTGGAGGCGTGTCTGGCACAGTGCCCTGTGCCGGTGCTGAAGGAGCACCCGCTGGCAATTCTGGTGCTGATGCGCAGCATGTTCAACTGGCAGCGGATCCCCAGAATGCTGGAGCTGAAGGAGCTTTTGCTGGCCGCCATCGCGGAGCGCCCGGATATGCCGCCCGAAGAGCGGGGCGACCTGCTGGGCGAGTGCGACCTGATCATGAGTTTTCTGATGTATAACGATATCCGCGCCATGAGCCGCCTGCACCGCAGCGCCAGCAGCCAGATGTCGCGCCCGGCCATCAGCATTCAGAACAACGGCGGGTGGACCTTTGGCTCTCCGTCAGTGCTGATGATGTTTCACCGCCAGCCGGGCGCGCTGGCGGATGAGCTGGCCGAGATGGACGAGTGCATGCCCCACTACTATCAGATTACCAACGGGCACGGACGGGGCGCAGAGCGGATCATGCGGGCAGAGGCGGCGCTGATGCAGGGCCGCTTTGCCGACGCGCAGATTGCGCTGGAGAGCGCCTATGTCCAGATTGAGGGCAACGGGCAGGAGAACATGGCGCTGTGCTGCGACTTTCTTGCCTGGCGGCTTTCGCTCTGCACGGACGCCGCGCCGCGGTACAGCCTGGAGCAGCGCCGCGCCATGCTGCAGCGGCAGCACAACGCGGCGTGGATGAACATCTGGAGCGCGGCCAGCGCCTATTACCATGCGCTGCTGGGCGAGCCGGAAAAGGCGCCGGCCGTGTTTGGCGGGCACCAGCTTTCCACGGTCAGTTTTCTGGCGCCGGGCAGGCCGATGATGGATCTGATTGAAAACCAGGTGTATCTGGCGCAGGGGGCGTATGCCAAGGTGATCAGCCGCAGCGAAGGCCTGCTGGCCGCGTGCATGGGGCTGCACTATGCGCTTGTTGCGCTGCACATCCGCATCCAGACTGCTGCGGCCTATGCGATGCTGGGCAAGCGTGGGCAGGCGGCGGCGCTGCTGGCGCAGGCGCTGGACGAGGCTGCGCCGGACGGCTTTGTGCTGCCGTTTGCAGAAAACTATCGCTATCTCCGGGGGCTGCTGGAGGACGGCGGCGAGTTTTCCGCCCGGATTGTCCGGCTGGGCGAGGAATATGTCTCGCGCTGCGCCGACCGGCAAGCTGCCTGCCCGGCGGCCTTTGCCGTGCTGACGGGCCGCGAGCGGGAGATTGCCGCGCTGATTGCCGGGCGCCTGAGCAACCGGGAGATTGCGCAGAAGCTCTACCTCTCCGAGGGGAGCGTAAAGCAGTATGTCAACCAGATCTATTCCAAGCTGCTCATCGAGGGCGACACGCGCACCAAGCGCAGGCGCCTGATGGAGCTGGCCTGCGGCAGACCCTAACCGGAGGTTAATGGTTCTTTTTTCAAAGCCACTGTACAATCATTGTACGGTGGCTTTTTTGCAGCGAAAGGAGGGGACGCATTTGTACCGGAGATATATTTCAGCCGTGGAGCCGCTTTCGGACCACGTTCTTCAGGCTGATTTTGTATCCGGCAGTCGCCTGCTTCTGGATATGAAGCCTTTTCTGGATAAGCTCCGCTTTCGGCCGCTTGCCGATCCAAAGGTATGGGGCCGCGCCGAGACCAACGGCATTTTTGTCCGCTTTGACAACGTGGAGCTGAGCCACGACAAGATTCTTTCCTTGGCGGAGCGGGAGCGCTGAACAAGGACCCTTGCGGATCATTCAAAACCAAACTTGAAGGAGGAACCATCATGAGACCAACAAAAAGACGGCTGTCCCTGCTGCTTGCCGCGCTGCTGTGTGTGCTGCTGCTGCTGAGCGCCTGCGGCGAGAAGGAAACCGAGGTTTCGGTCTGCCTGGTCAACCGTACCGGGCTGGACCTCGGCGAGATTCACATCACCTCTGCCACCACGGACGAGTGGGGCGACACCCTGGTGGAGGCGCCGTTTGAGGACGGGCAGCTCCAGCAGGTCACGCTGGGCAGCTTTACGGAAAAAACGCTGGCAGAGGGATTTAATATTCTGGTCTATGACGATGACGGCGATCTGGTTTATGACACCAGCTTTGACGAGCAGGATTTTCAGCTGCGCGGCGGCGACTATCTGGTGTTCCTGCCGCCGGAGTGCGACACGCCGCTGGACATCACCGCCAGGTATAACGGCTCGGACTATGACGCGCTGACGGCCGGATATGAGGACGATAGCCCGGACGGCGAGGAGGACTGGCCGGACGACGGCCAGCCGGAGGAAGCCCTCGATGTTGTGGACATTGCCGGCTTTACCGGCTGCTGGAAATATGATGACGAGCCGTTTTACATGGTGATCAGCGATTCGTATGAGTGGATTGCCATCAACCTCTATGCCGAACAGGTTGGCCCCGGCACGGTAGAGGCCGAAGAGGACGGTATTTCCCTGTACATGGAGGACGGATCCTATCTGACCTCGCTCAACCAGACGGCCTATGGCGGCCTGAGCGACGAGGCAGGCAACGCGCTGTCGGCCTGGGACTATATCATGCTGCTGCCCACGCCCGACGACGCGCTGAACCAGACGGCCAGCTTCCCGGGCGGCTTTACCAACGTGCAGATCGACTACCCCATCCAGATGGAGGCGCATGAGCATCCCAACGTCTCCAACTCGCTGAGCTTCAACGCTGTGATGGAGGATGGAACCGACGATTATTATAGCAACATCCTGATTGCGTTCCAGCCCATCAGCGGCTATGACGAATATATGACCCAGGGCGCCGGCACGGCCAAGCCCTATATGAAGCACATGCTGGACAGCTTTATGACGAGCATGTACGGCGACAAGCTGCTCAAGTCCTTCGGCTCCGACTTTAAGGACAACGGCGACTGCTACAGCATCACGGGCTATATGTGGCTTGACGGCTCTGTTTTCGACGGCGACCTGTCGCAGCCCGTGCGCGGCTGCATGGAGGTCCGGTACTATGGCCCGACCGGCTATGCGCTGGTGGCCACGACGATTGCCCTGGAGGGCCGGATCCGCAACTACTTTGACATCTGCAACAATATGCTGGCGACCTGCACCTATACCGCGGGCTGGAGCACGGCGCCCAAGCCGGTTCCGCAGACGCCGGCGGCTGCGTCCTCGCAGTCTGACCCCGGCGACTATGGCTCGCCGTATTACTGGTATGACGAGGACGGCGACGTCTGGTACTGGGACGGCTATGAAAACATCTTCATCGGCTATGGCGACGACTATTACATCGACGACGACGGCCAGTATTACGAGTCCAACGACGCCGGCTGGGACTATGACGACGAGGATTACTATGACGACTATGACCCGTGGTCCGATCCCGGTGACGGCTGGGACGACTATGCCTATGACGACGAGGGTTGGGGCGACTATTTTGACTGATTGGGACGGAGGTACGGTATGAGCAGGCAGAGAGCGGCCCTACTGCTGGCGGTGCTGCTGTGCGTGGCGCTGGCAGGCTGCACCCACGGGGCAGAAAATGCCGTGGAGCCGGACGAGCAACTGGACCTTGCCGGCGCGGACTGGCGGACCTGGGGGCTTGTAAACGCCATGGGCACCATCACGCGCGACGGCACGGATACAGACGTCTGCGTCTGCATCCACGACGAGGACACAACGTTCTATTATGACGAGCCGGAGCAGATCTACTATGACAGCGTGCAGTATCCCCAGGCGATCCAGGCGGCGCAGATGGCCTTTGCCGGCATCTGGTTTGAGGACAGAAATGGCGACGGCAGCACGGACATTCGCATGGCGTTCGACCGGAACGGCGAACCGGAGAACGAGGTGACCCTGGTTTGGTATTGGCAGGCGGAGGACGGCTATGTCTTTCAGCCAGAGGAGTCCACACCCATGGAATAACCGGTCGCGCTGCCCAGCGCAGCGTCCGCGGCAGAACAAGAGCAGAGAAAAATACAGCAGGGGCGCGGGGCAAATGCCCCGCGCTCCTGCTGTATCGTCCGGCGGTGTGAAAAATCGGACAGCCCCGTCCCGGAGCAGCTGCGTGCCGGCTGTTCAGCGCCCTGCGGCGCCGGCCGTTTCCCACTCGAAGGAGAAGCTGCCGGTATAATGGTTGGCCTCGACACGGATGGTATAGTTGTCCGGCTGGGTCAGCTGCACCACAAAGGCGGCGCTGCTGTCGATCCCGTTGCCCTGATAGGCCACGGCGCCGTCGCTGCCGGTGATGAACACGTCCAGCGTCCCATCCTTGTGGGTAAAGCTGCACTGAATGTTGATGCATGCGTTATCAGACAGCGTCAGTTCACAGCTGCGCTGGCCGGAATAGCTCTGGCACACGGCGTGCAGGTAGTTGGAGCCGAGATCCTCGGAAAACATGCTGGCCTGGCTGCAGCTGCACAATGTCAGCAGCAAGGTCGCCAGGCAGATCCAGACGGAAAAACGCTTCATCTGCAGCCCCTCCTCAGAAATAGTCGTGAAGTAGTTTATTCATATCATAAAGTCGTGAAAAAATCAATCATTTCCTACAAATCGTTACTTTTTTGCTGTTCTTGCGCGTTTTTATCCCGGCTGCAGCCGGCGCGGCCAGAGGGATGCACGAGGGGGATTTTTGTATGATATGCTGCGATATTAAAAAAATATCGATACGCTATTGTAATTTATGATGATTTCTGTTATCCTTAGAGCGGGGGACGGAGTCCCATTCCCATGAAAACGCAGTTTTGCAGTGATCAGAAAGGCGGGATTTTATGATTATCACAATTGGCAGACAGTTTGGCTCTGGCGGCGGCGAGGCGGGTAAGCTTGTGGCCGAGCGCCTGGGATACAAGTTTTACGACAACGAGATCCTGACCATGGCGGCCGAGGCCAGCGGACTCAGTCCCGCTGCCGTGTCCCGGTTTGACGAGCAGCCGGGGAATTCTCTGATTTACAGCATGTATATGAGCACCATCCCTACGGGCGATATGCTGCCGATTAACCAGCAGCTGGCCTTTGCCCAGTTTAACGCCATCCGGGTGGCAGCGCGGCAGGACAACTGTGTCTTTATCGGCCGCTGCGCCGACTATGTGCTGCGCCAGCGCAGGGACGTGGTCGACCTGTTTATCCACGCGGATATGGAATTCCGCAAGCAGCGCGTCATTGCCGCGCCGGAGGTATACCACATCACAGCCGAAAACGTGGAGCGCGCCATTCGCAAGCAGGACAAAAAGCGCGCTGACTATTACAATTTCTTTACCCATGGGAGCTGGGGCTCGGCGGACAACTATCACCTGGCGCTGGACTCGAGCTATCTGGGGATCGAGGGTGTGGCCGATGCGATCGTCTATTTTGTCCAGCTGCGCGAAAAGCAGCTGAAAGAGGAAAAATAACCGCCGCAGGCGGGCTGCAGCCGGGGATATCCACGATATCCCCGGCTGGCTGTTGGCAAACCCGATTGACAGGAGGATAAACGATGCAGCTGATCAAGGACTATATGCGGCAGGACGCGCTGCGCCATGCGCTGAACGATCTGACAAGAAAGACCTACAACTTCGACTTTGAACGCTGGTATCAGGATGGATATTGGGAGGGGGATTATATTCCCTATTCGTTTTTTGACGACGACAAAGTGGTTTCCAATGTCTCTGTGAACCGGATGCGCTTTGACCAGCGCGGCCAGGAGCGAAACTACATCCAGCTGGGCACGGTTATGACCGCCTGGCAATACCGCAACCAGGGCTGCGCCAGCGCGCTGGTG
>CACXCV010000039.1 GCA_902766215.1 Oscillospiraceae bacterium | reverse complement strand
GCGCGAAGACACGGCCTGGCGCTGCCCGGCGGGGCACAGCTTTGATATTGCCCGGCAGGGGTATGTCAACCTGCTGCCCTCGGGGCAGAAGCACTCGCGCAATCCCGGCGACAGCCGCATGGCGGTGCAGGCCCGGCGCAGCTTTCTGGACGGCGGGTGGTATGCGCCGCTGGCCCGGCGCGTGGCAGAGCTGGCGGCGGCAGAGCGGCCGTCGGTGGTGCTTGACGCCGGCTGCGGCGAGGGATATTACCTCGGCGCGGTGGGCCGCGCCTGTCCGCAGGCACAGCGCGTCGGCGTGGACATCTCCAAGGACGCGGTGCGCTATGCCGCCGGGCGGGACAAGGCGGCCCTGTGGCTGACGGCCTCAGCCGCGGCGCTGCCGCTGGCGGATCAGAGCTGTCAGGTACTGCTGTGCCTGTTTGCCTATGCCTTCCCGGCGGAGTTTGCCCGGGTGACGGCGCCTGGCGGGCTGTATGTGCAGGTGCTGGCCGGTGAGCGGCATCTGGAGGCGCTGCGCGAGGTGATCTATCCCACTGTGTTCGAGCGGGACAAGGCGCGGCCGGAGACGCCTGCGGGCTTTGCTCCGGCGGGACACGAGCGGCTGGACATCCCCTTTACGCTGGAGGATCCGGCGCAGATTGCCGCACTGCTGGCGATGACGCCGCACTACTGGCGCATCGGCAGGGAGGGGGCGGCCCGCGCCGCGGCGCTGACGCGGCTGGAGGATGCGGCCCGGATGGAGCTGTATCTCTGGCGGCGGGAGGGATGAACGATGGATGAGCAACTGCGCCTGCTGGAGGCGAAATATGACGAGCTGGAAGCGCGCAGCATGCAGCCCGACTTTTATGCCGACCCGAAAGCGGCGGCGGCGGTCCAGCGTGAGCTGAAGACCCTCGAGCCGCTGGTAAAGGCCTGGCGGCGGCAGCAGGCAGTGCGCCGCGAGCTGGACGGACTGCACGAGCTGCTGGCTGGGGAGGAGGATCCTGCTCTGCGGGAGCTGGCCCGTGAGGAGCTGCCCCAGCTGCGCCGCGAGGACGAGCAGCTGGCCCACCAGCTGAAGCTGCTGCTGCTGCCCCGCGACCCGGACGACGGCCGCAGCGTGATTATGGAGCTGCGGGCCGGCGTGGGCGGCGAGGAAAGCGCCCTGTTTGCCCACAGCCTGTTCCGCATGTACAGCATGTATGCCGCGGCCCATGGCTGGAAGATCGAACTGATGAGCCAGAACGAAACCGAGCTGGGCGGCCTGAAGGAGGCTGTGTATACCGTTTCGGGCGAGGGCGCCTGGGCGCGGCTGAAGTATGAATCCGGCGTACACCGGGTACAGCGCGTGCCGGAGACCGAGTCCGGCGGGCGCATCCACACCTCCACGGCCACGGTGGCCGTCCTGCCGGAGATGGAGCCGGTTGACGTGCAGATCCGGCCGGAGGACCTGCAGATTGACACCTATCGCTCCTCCGGCGCGGGCGGCCAGCACATCAATAAAACCGAGTCGGCCATCCGCATTACGCACCTGCCCACGGGAATTGTGGTGGAGTGCCAGGAGGAGCGCAGCCAGATCAAAAACAGGGAGAAGGCCATGCGCGTGCTGGCTTCGCGCCTGTATGAGGCCGAGCGCAGCCGTGCCGAGGCGGAACAGTCTGCCCGCCGGCGCAGCCAGGTGGGCGCGGGGATGCGCAACGAGCGCATCCGCACCTATAACTTTCCGCAGGGGCGCGTGACCGATCACCGGATCAACCTGACGCTCTATCAGATCGACGCGGTGATGAACGGC
This sequence comes from Oscillospiraceae bacterium, assembly GCA_902766215.1. GTDB lineage: Bacteria > Bacillota > Clostridia > Oscillospirales > Oscillospiraceae > RUG11142. The sequence goes on along the minus strand of CACXCV010000039.1, from coordinate 3,610 downwards.
GAGCTGGACGGCCTGATCGACGCGCTGGCCACTGCGGAGCAGGCGGAGCTGCTCCGCCAATCGGAAGAAGGAATGTGACATGCAGACACTGGCGCTTGACAGCACCGGCCTGGAGCAGGCGGCACAGATTATCCGCCGCGGCGGCCTGGTGGCTATCCCCACCGAGACGGTTTATGGTCTGGGTGCCGACGCACTGAACGCCGAGGCGGTGCGGCACATCTTTGAGGCCAAGGGCCGCCCCCAGGACAACCCGCTGATTATCCATGTGCCATCGGCGGACTGGCTGGAGACCTATTGCCATGATATCCCCGATGCGGCATATGCGCTGGCGGCCGAGTTCTGGCCCGGCCCGCTGACGATGATCCTGCCCCGGCGGGAAATTGTTCCCCTGCAGACCACCGGCGGGTTGGAAACGGTGGGGGTTCGCTGCCCCAACCATCCGCTGACGCTGGAGATCATTGCCCGGGCCGGCGTGCCCATTGCAGCCCCCTCGGGCAACACCTCCGGCCGCCCCAGCCCCACCACAGCGGCGCACATGTGGGAGGACATGGACGGCAAGATCGACGCCATTGTCGACGGCGGACCCTGCGGCGTGGGGGTCGAGAGCACGATCATCGACCTGACGGTGACGCCGCCGCGCCTGCTGCGGCCCGGCGGGCTGCCGCTGGAGGAGCTGCGGCGCGTGCTGGGCGAGGTGGCGGTGGACGAGGCCGTGGTGCGCAAAATGGCCGACGACGAGCATCCCCGCGCCCCGGGCATGAAATACCGCCACTATGCGCCCAAGGCGCCGGTGACGGTGTTCACTGGCGCACCGGCGGCCACTGCGGCGGTGATGGCCTCCCACGCTGGGGCACAGACCGGCGTCATCTGCTTTGACGAATTTGCCGGGCGTTTTCCGGGCTGTGAGGTGCAGACCCTTGGCCCTGTGGGGCAGCCGGAGGCGCATGCCCGGCGGGTGTTTGACGCGCTGCGGCACTTTGACAGCACAGCGGTCACGGAAATTCTGGCTCAGTGCCCACCGGAGACGGGGCTGGGGCTGGCGGTGGCCAACCGGCTGAAAAAAGCAGCTGGGTTCCAGACAGTGGCGGTGCCCTCGGGACGGCCGCTCTGGGTGCTGGGCATCACCGGCGGTACCGGCTGCGGCAAGACCAGCCTTCTGCGCCGGGTCGCCGCGCGCGGCGGCCTGTGCATCGACTGCGATGCGGTATATCACCGGCTGCTGCGCGAGGACGCGCACCTGCTGGAGGCGCTGCGGGTGCGCTTCCCCGCGGCGTTTGCCGGCGGCGCGCTGGACCGCAAGGCGCTGGGGCGGCTGGTGTTCGGCAATCCGGCGGAGCTGGCTGCGCTCAACGCCATCACCCATCCGGCGGTGCGCGCGGCGGTGCAGCAGACGCTGGACGCGGCGCGGGCTGACGGCGTGTCGCTGGCAGCGATTGACGCGGTGGGCCTGATCGAGGGCGGGCTGTGCGCTCTGTGCAGCCGCACGGTGGCTGTGACTGCGCCGGAGCAGGCGCGGGTGCAGCGCCTGATGGCCCGCGAAGGCATCGGCGAGGACTATGCCCGGCTGCGCATTGCTGCGCAGAAGCCGGATGCGGCCTTTGCCGCCGGCTGCGACGACGTGCTGGTTAACGACTGTCCGGACGCGGCAGAATTTGACCGCTGCTGCGGCGAATATCTGGATCGGGTGACGAAAGACATCTGAGCCATGAATAGCTTATATATAATGTATTAAACCAAGGAGGAAAACATCATGGGCGAAAAGAAATATGAGGCGCAGCGCAAGGCACTGCTGGCCAGCCCCAAGAACGGCTATGACCGCGTGGACGAGGCGACCCGCAAGGCGATTTTTGACTATGCCGAGGACTATAAGCGCTTTCTGGACGCGGCCAAGACCGAGCGCGAGGCCGTGACCGACGCCATCTGCCGCGCCGAAGCGGCGGGCTTCCGCGCCTGGGAGCGGGGCATGGCGCTCCAGCCGGGCGACAAGGTCTATGTCAACAACCGCGGCAAGGCGATCATGCTGGCCGTGATCGGCGAGAACGACCTGAGCCATGGTGCCAACATCTGCGCGGCCCACATTGACAACCCACGCCTGGACCTCAAGCCTAACCCCCTCTATGAGGACGGCGAGCTGGCCTATTTCAAGACGCACTACTATGGCGGCATCAAAAAGTATCAGTGGCCCACCATCCCGCTGGCTCTGCACGGCGTGGTGGCGCTGAAGGACGGCACGGTGATCTCCGTCTGCATCGGCGAGGACGAGAGCGACCCCGTGCTGGTGATTACTGACCTGCTGATCCACCTCTCCGGCGACCAGATGAAAAAGACCCTGGCCGAGGGCATCACCGGCGAGCAGCTCAACGTGCTGCTGGGCAGCATGCCCCTGCCGGACGACGAGGAGGGCGACCGCGTCAAGTTTGCTGTTATGCTGCTGCTCAACGAGCGCTATGGCTTCACTGAGGAGGACTTCCTCTCCGCCGAGCTGACCATGGTCCCGGCGCAGAAGGCCCGCGACGTGGGCCTTGACCGGTCGATGGTGGGCGCCTTTGGCCACGACGACCGCGTGTGCGCCTATGCCGCGCTGGAGCCGGTGCTGCGCCTGGAAAAGCCCACCCGCACGGCAGTGTGCGTGCTGGCCGACAAGGAAGAGATCGGTTCGGTGGGCGTCAGCGGCATGCAGTCGCAGGCCTTTGAGACGTTTATGGACGGCCTGTGCCAGGCCCAGGGCGTGGATCTGCGCGTCTGCTTTGAAAACAGCTGGTGCCTGTCCACTGACGTGAGCAACGCCTTTGACCCCACCTTTGCCGAGGTTTCGGACAAGCGGAACAACACCCAGCTGAACTATGGTCTGGGCCTGTGCAAGTATACCGGCAGCCGCGGCAAGTCCGGCGCCTCCGATGCGGCGGCCGAGCTGGTGGCCCGCGTGCGCGCGCTCTTCGACGCCAACGGCGTGCTGTGGCAGATGGGTGAGCTGGGCCGCGTGGATCAGGGCGGCGGCGGCACCGTGGCCGCGTATATGGCCAACCGCAACATCGACACCATCGACGCCGGCGTCCCGGTGCTGAGCATGCACGCCCCCTTTGAGATCATCGCCAAGCTGGATCTCTATATGGCGGCCCGCGCCAACGAGGCATTCTATCAAGTGTAAACGGCGTCAATAAAACAGAGCATGGACCGGATGGCTGATTTTGGGCCATCCGGTCTGTTTTTGAAAAAAATAAATAAAACGGATTGACAAGAAATATAAATAATGGTATAAATAATTATAGATGGATAATGTAATAAATGTTGCAAAACATCCATCTAATAAAAACAAAAGGAGGGACTTTGCGGATTTTGATGCCCGACGCAATACCCGTAGGATGACATGTGTTGAGTTTGGACAGGAGGGTAGTTTATCTGATGATTTGTTTGACAATGCGAAGACGAAAACGCGTGAAAAAAGGCGCGGCTTTTCTTGTGCTGGTTGCCGCCCTGGTTTCAATTATTGCTCCGGCCGCCAACGCGGCAATTGCTCCAAGCAGGTTTTCAACGGGAATTATCTATTATAGCTGCACCAGCACCAACATGGGGGGATATGGTTCCATGCTGGATGATGCGGTAGCCCTGT
>CACXCV010000038.1 GCA_902766215.1 Oscillospiraceae bacterium | reverse complement strand
TGATTGGGCAGGACAAAGGCGTCGGCCCGCACCTGGCGCACCGTCTCCACGGGGATGGTCTGCTTGTCGCTGTCCACGGCAATCACGTCCGGATGGACGCGGCCCTCCACGCGGCGGCACTCGGCGCACTGGCCGCAGGGCTGCCCGCCGCGGGGCGCGCGGCATTGCAGCGCCATGGCCAGATAGCCGGCCAGCTGGCTCTTGCCCGCGCCCTCAGGCCCGGCCAGCAGCACGCACTGGGGCAGCGCCCCGCGGGAGAGCATGGCGTTTACCTGCCGCAGCAGCGTCTCATTGCCGCAGATCATATTGCCGCCCTCCTCCGCATCAACTGGGTCAACCGGCCGCGGCACGCCGCAGCCTGCACCTGGCCATGTTCTATTATACCAAGCCGCAGGGAAATCCGCTATCTCTTTTTTCAGGAAATTTGCCGGTTATAACGGCCTGCGCGCCCGCACCGGCATCGGTGCGGGCGCGCAGGCTGCTTCTTTTATAACACTGACAGAACCAGCACCGCCAAAATGATCAGCGGCAGAACATAGCTCATATACGGGCGGATCCAGCGGGGCATTTTCAGGCCGCGGTCGCCGGTGTTGACCTCGGTCAGGTAGTTTTTCCACCCCCAGCCATAGCGGCTGGTGCAGAAGAGTACATACAGCAGGCTGCCGACAGGCAGCAGCAGGTTGGACACCGTATAGTCCTCCAGATCCATAAAGGTCTTGCCGAACAGGCGGACGTGGTTCCAGATCCCCTCGCTGAACACGGTGGGCAGCGCCAGCACGCACAGCAGGACAATGTTGATCAGCGAAATCTGCCAGCGTCTGAGCCGCGTCTTTTCCAGCCAGAAGGACATAATGTTTTCAAACACGGCAATCACCGTGGAGTACGCCGCAAAAATCATAAACAGGAAAAACAGTGTGCCCACAATCCGCCCCACGCCGCCCATGTTGTTAAAGATGCTCGAGAGCGTCATGAACAGGAAGCCCGCGCCGCCGTCGGCGGCGGTAATGGTCGCCCCGGGGTTATAGGTAAAAAAGGCGGGAAAGATAATCAGGCCGCTCATCAGCGCCACCAGCGTGTCCAGCCCGATGATGGTCAGGGCCTCGCCCACCAGGCGGCGCTCCCTGCCGATATAGCTGCCGAAGATGGCGATGGAGCCGATGCCCAGGCTCAGCGTGAAAAACGATTGCCCCATGGCGGCGGAAATGACCTCGCCCAGGCCGCTGTGCTTCACGCTGTCCACCGAGGGAACCAGGTAGAACCGCAGACCCTCCGCCGCGCCGCCCAGCGTCAGCGAATAGACCGCCAGACCCAGCAGCAGCACAAACAGCAGCAGCATCATCACCTTGGTGATCTTCTCCACGCCCTTCTGCAGGCCCAGCGCGCAGACCAGAAAGCACAGGACGATGGTTGTCCAGGTGGAGGCCATAATCAGCGGCGTGTTGGAAATGGTCGCGCCGAACACAGCCCCCAGCTCGCCCACATCGGTCACGCCGGAGATCGAGCCGGTTAAAAACTTGCAGAAATAGACCAGCATCCACCCGGCAATGGTGGTATAGCACATCATCAGCAGATAGTTGCCGGCAATGCCCATGTACTTCATCCAGTGCCACTTCTGTCCCTTTCTCTCCAGCACGTCAAAGGACGAGGCAATGCTGCGCTGGCTGCCGCGGCCCACCGCCAGCTCCGCCGTCATCACCGGCAGACCCAGCAGCACCAGAAACGCAATATAAAACAGGACAAACAGCGCCCCGCCATAGGCGCCCGTGATAATGGGGAAGCGGTATACATTCCCCAGGCCAATGGCACACCCGGCCGAAATGAGCAAAAAGCCCAGCCGGGATGCAAATTTTTCTCTCTCCACAGCAGTTTCCTCCCCGATTTCATTCGCAATGCAGCAGCGATTTACTTCCCAAAAGCGATATCATTATACCCGGTATCGAATGCATTTGCAAGCTTTTTGCATGTTTTTTCATTCCGCCCGGCCAAACTGCTGCACCACCATGGCCGCCACGGGCGTGAAAATCATCCCCGCCAGGCCCAGAAAATGATAGCCCAGATACATGCTGGCCAGCGCCAGCAGAGGCGACAGGCCCATGTGCCGGCCCACCAGCCGCGGCTCGAGCACCGTGCGGCTCAGCGCCGCCGCGCCATAGATGCCAATGAGGGCAAAGCCGCAGCGGCTGTTGCCCCGCAGAAACGAGAGCACCGACCAGGGCAGCAGGATGGTCCCCACGCCAAACACCGGCAGCGCATCCACCAGCGCAATCAGCAGCCCCAGCAGCAGGGCATAGTCCACGCCGATGAGCAGCAGCCCCAGCGTGACAATGGCAAAGGTGATGGCCATCAGCTTCAGCTGTGCCCGCACCCAGCCCCCCAGCGCCTGCTTTATCCGGGCGCCCGCCGCCGCCAGCCGCTGCGCCCAGGCGGCCGGCAGCCGGCGGTGCAGCCAGCGCCGCAGCTCCGGCAGTTCCGCCGAGATGAGAAAGCCGGACAGCAGCGCCGTGACCACCGCCAGCACCGCCCCCGGCAGCCCTGCCGCCAGGCTGGAGGCCCACCCCAGCGCCGACTCGGACAGCCGCCCCGCCATCGCCGGGCCGGAGGCAAACAGCGCGTCCACATAGGCCTGCAGCGTGGCGCCCAGGCCGTCGGGTGCCCGGGCCGCCAGCCCGTCCAGCCAGGCCCGCAGCCGCGCCATCGGCCCGGCCAGACCCCGCAGCAGGCTGGGCAGCTCGCGCCCCAGGGCCTGCAGCTCATACACGCCGCGGCGCAGCAGCAGCCACAGCCCCGCCCCCGCCAGCAGCAGCAGCGCCCCCACGCACAGCGCCGCCGCCAGCCCCCGGCGCAGGCCCCGCCCGGTCAGCGTGCGCACCGGGCGCTCGGCCGCCAGCGCCAGCCCCAGGCCAAAGACAAAGGGCAGCAGCGGCGGCAGCAGAAAGCGCACCGCCAGCGCCGCGCCCAGCAGGCCCAGCGCCCACCAGAGCAGCTTCTTCCAGTCGAAGGCATTGGACATGAACGTCCCTCCCAGCACAGTTTGTCACATTGGACAGGATTTTTCGCACTAAAGCGGCAAATCAGGAGAATTTGCCGCTTGCATTCCCATGCTTGCCATGGTAAGATGTTCGCGGTAGTATGAACATTTGATTTTCAGGCACGGACAGGTGGGGTCGATTATGGCACAGGAACCAAAATACTATATCGTCGAGGCGTCCGCGCTGCCGGATGTGTTCCGTAAGGTGGCAGAGGCAAAGCGCCTGCTGGAAACCGGCGAGGCGTCCACCGTGGGCGAGGCCACACGGATGACCGACATCAGCCGCAGCGCGTTTTATAAATATCGGGACACGCTCGTCCCCTTTCAGAATATGATGGCCGGGCGGATTATAACCTTTCAGATGACGCTCAAGGACAAAACGGGCGTGCTGTCCGGGATCCTCTCCATCTTTGCCTATAACGGGGCCAACATTCTGACCATCAACCAGACCATCCCCACCGGCGGGCTGGCCACCGTCACCGTGTCCGCCGAGACCTCGGACATGCAGTGCTCGGTGGAGGAGCTGCTCAAGCGTCTGGCCAACATCGAAAGCGTGATCCGGGCCGAGATTCTGGCCGGATAACCCACCGACAGGAGAAACGAAGTTATGATACAGGCAGCCATCATGGGCTTTGGCACCGTAGGCTCCGGCGTGGCGGAGGTTTTGGACAAAAACGCCGCCGTGATCGCCCGGCGGGCCGGCGAGCCCATCGAACTGAAATATATCCTTGACCTGCGGGACTTTCCCGACAGTCCCTATGCGGACAAGGTCATCCATCAATTTGAAACCATTGAATCCGACCCGTCGGTTCGCCTGGTGGCAGAGTGCATGGGCGGTGTGGGCGCAGCGCGGAACTTTGTCCGCCGCTGTCTGGCCGCCGGCAAGCATGTGGTCACCTCCAACAAGGAGCTGGTGGCTGCCCACGGGCAGGAGCTGCTGGAGCTGGCGCGGGAACACCACGTCAGCTTTCTGTTCGAGGCCAGCGTGGGCGGGGGCATCCCCATCCTGCGGCCGCTGACCGACGATCTGGGCGGCAACGTGATCACCGACATCTGCGGCATTCTCAACGGAACCACCAACTATATCCTGACCAAAATGAGCCGCGAAGGCGCCGCCTTTGACGCGGTGCTGCGTCAGGCCCAGCAGATGGGCTATGCCGAGGCCAACCCCGCCGCCGACATCGACGGGCACGATGCCTGCCGCAAGCTGTGCATCCTGGCCGACCTTGCCTATGGCCGCGCCGTGCTGCCCGAACAGGTGCCCACCGCCGGCATCACCAGCGTCACGGCCGAGGACATGGCCTTTGCCGCGGCGGCCGGGCTGCACATCAAGCTCATCGCCCGGGCCAAACAGCTGCCCGACGGGCGCGTGTGGTGCTGCGTGTCGCCGCACCTGCTGCCCGGGGAGCACCTGCTGGCCTCGGTTGACGGCGTATTCAACGCCGTGCTGGTGCATGGCAACGCCGTGGACGACGTGCTGTTCTATGGCCGCGGCGCGGGCAAGCTGGCCACGGCCTCGGCCGTGGTGGGCGACCTGATCGACTGCGCCCGGCACCTCGACCGGCACAAGGACATCGGCTGGGCCGCGGGCGACGGCTCATACCTGGCCCCGGTGGACGCGCTGCCCCAGCGCTGGTATATCCGCACCGCCGGCGCACCGCTGTCCGGCTGCACCGTGCTGCCCGCCGCCGTGCCGGGGCAGAGCGCCTGTCTCACGCCCCCCATGCCGCGGGCGGCGGCGCTGGAGCTACCCGGCAGCGCCCCGGCGCTGAGCATATTTCCCGTGCTGGAGTGACGCCTTCCGGCAAATCCCGGCATAGAATGGCGTATCACAAGATTTGGGAGGATTCATATGGCACTGATCGTGATGAAATTCGGTGGTTCTTCCGTGGCCGACACCCAGCGGCTCTACCGCGTGGCGGAACGGATCACCAATACATATAAAGAGGGCAACGACGTGGTGGTGGTGCTCTCGGCCCAGGGCGACACCACCGACGAGCTGATTGCCAAGGCGGAAGAAGTGAACCTCAACGGTTCCAAGCGCGAGATGGATATGCTGCTTGCCTGCGGCGAGCAGATGTCGGTGGCGCTGGAGGCCATGGCCATCCAGCGGCTGGGCTGCCCGGTGGTCAGTCTCAACGCCTGGCAGGTGGGCATCCACACCGACAGCCGCTACAGCGGCGCACGCATCCGCCGCGTGGACGCCAGCCGCATCCGCATGGAGCTGGACCGCAAGCGGATTGTGCTGGTAACGGGTTTTCAGGGCATCAGCCCCGACGGCGACCTCACCACCTTGGGCCGCGGCGGGTCCGACACCAGCGCCGTGGCGCTGGCCGTGGCGCTGAAGGCCGACCTGTGTCAGATTTTTACCGATGTGGACGGCATTTATACCGCCGACCCGCGTCTGGTTTCCAACGCGAAAAAATTGCAGGAGATCACCTATGACGAGATGCTCGAGCTGGCCAGCCTGGGCGCGCAGGTCCTGCACAACCGCTCGGTGCAGATGGCCAAGCGGTATCATGTCGATCTGGAAGTGCTTACAAGCTTTGCAAATGTGCCGGGCACCATCGTCAAGGAGGTAGTCAAAATGGAGAAAGTCATTATCAGCGGCGTGGCCAAGGATTGCAGCATCGCCCGCATCGCCCTGGTGGGCCTGAACAACGAGCCGGGCGTGGCCTATCAGCTCTTCTCGCTGCTGGCAAAGAAAAAAATTGACGTGGACGTGATTCTGCAGTCCATTGGCCGCGGCGACTCCAAGGACATCAGCTTCACCGTGGATCTGGCCGACTGCGACGAGGCCGCCGCCGTGCTGGAGGCCAACCGCGACGAGCTGGGCTTTGACCACCTGGACGTGCGCAAGGACGTGGCCAAGGTTTCGATCGTCGGCGGCGGCATGCTCAACACGCCGGGCATTGCTGCGGCCATGTTCCAGGCCCTGTATGAAGAGCACATCAACATCCAGATGATCTCCACCAGCGAGATCAAGGTGTCGGTGCTCATCGACAAGGCGCAGGCCGACCGCGCTGTGCGGGCCATCCACAGCAAGTTTTTTGACTGAATTCTATACAAAAGCAGTGCCCCCGGCCATTGGCCGGGGGCACTGCTTTGCTGTTATAGCCGGCTGCCGCCCAGTGCGGCGACATACTGCTGCATTTCCGCTGCCGAACGGACCTGGTGCGTGCCCTCGATGACGGCGCGGCGCTCCTGCGGGCTCATGGCCGTAAAGGCCGCCATGGCCGCCGGGTTGCGCGCCAGCGCCATGCCCAGGCCCAGGGGCAGCTCGCTGTCCATGGGAATCTGCATGCGTTCTCACCTCGGGACTAGTCTGCGCCGCGGGGACCGCAATTATCCAGCTGCGGGTCCCACTGGTTAAAATTCCACCCGGAGCGTCTGCCCCGGCTGCAGGGCCACCCGCTGGCTCAGCCCGCCGCAGACCAGCTCCACCGTGCCGGCCGGCAGCGTCAGCCGGTGGCACACCACGCAGCCCCGCCCATCATCCAGCAGCGGGTCATAGGCCGCCGGCAGCGTATGCGTCTCACCGGCGGCGGTCAGGGACACCATGCGCGGGCTGTCGGGCACAACGGCACAGTACAGCTCCAGCGTGCCGTACAGGCCGATGGTCAGCTGCTCGCCGTCCCAGGCAGCCTCGCCGCTCAGCACCGCCACGCTGCCGTCGTCCTCCACCCGCAGCGCGGCGCTGCGGACGCCGCAGACCAGCGTGTATTCCCCCGGCACGACGGAAACGCAGCGCGTCTCCGCCTCGCCGGAGAAGCACCATGTCTCGCCCGCCTCGTCGATCAGCGCCGGCGTGCCGCCCTCCGGCGGCAGCCGCAGCAGAAAGCGCACCGGCTCGGCTGCCGGTTCCATCGGATCCGGCTTGGCCGCCGGCTCCGCCGGCTCATCCTCCAGCAGCGTCTCCGCCTGCCAGAACGGAGCGGGCAGCAGCGTGTCCCCGGGGAGAAAATCGTCCGGCGCGGGGCCGGGGGCGGCCAGCACCGCCGCGCTGGAGAGCAGCATTGCGCCCGCCGCCAGCAGCGCCGAGCTGCGCCGAAGCCATGTTTGCAGCATCGTATTGTACCTCCTGATGCATTGGTTTGCCCCATGGTACCAGTCCCGCCCCGCGGGAAAAAGCCAACGCTGTCGCCGCCACCACAGATTGTGGCGGCGGCGACAGACCGGGCGCAGCCGGCCGCTTCCCCCGTCTTTGCCGGCGAAGTGGCTCTTGCAGTCGGGCGCACCCGTGTGCTATAATTTTTACAGCATGCCTGAAGCATGAAAGGAGTGCGTCAATCATGGAATTTACCCCCCGTATGAAGGCCAGCGCCGCCGTGGCGCGCAGAGCCGCCGCAGAAAGCATGGTTCTGCTGAAAAACGAGGGTCAGCTGCTGCCCCTTGCTCCCCAGACCCATCTGGCCGTGTTCGGCATCGGGCAGCTGTACACTGTCAAAGGCGGCACCGGCTCGGGCGATGTAAACAACGTCAAGTCGGTCAATGTGCTTGAGGGGCTGTCCGCCTGCGAAAACCTGGTGGTGGACGAGCTGGCCGCCCGGGCCTATCGCGCCTGGGCGCTGGAGCACCCGATCCAGCGGCAGGGCCTGTTCACCGAAAACGACAAAAACTATTATGAGGAGCTGCCCCCTCACATGCTGGATCTCGAGGCGCTGGCCGCTGCCAACGACGCGGCGGTGGTCGTCCTCTCGCGCATCGCCGGCGAGGGTGCGGACATGCAGATTGAAAAGGGCACGCTGCTGCTTACCGACACCGAGGACGCCCT